>CAMNHT010000077.1 GCA_946539625.1 uncultured Clostridia bacterium
GTTCAAAAGCCCCTGCTTCATGTCCGCGTTGATACGGGCAAAGGCGGCGACGGCGGTTTTCAGCCGGTCCAACGGAAACTTCTGCGCGTTTTTGACCGTCATCTCCGCGGCCTTCGGATTGCCGCCGAGCGTCTTCAATATCTCCGGACGCGGGCGCTTTTCCTCCAGAAGCTCCTTTGCGATCAACATCTGCTTCAATCGCCCTTCGAGAAATGTCGAGACGCGCAGCGGGTTTTCCTGCCCGTCCCTGATCGCCTCGGTCAGCATGCGCATAGCGGTCTTTTTGTTGCCGGAAAGCAGTGCGTTCAGCATCGGAAAGATCTCGTACTCGACCGACGGCGTGACGACCGTTTTCAGCACCGCTGCCGTGATCGCGCCGCCGCTGCCGATGTAATCGCAGAGCTTCGAAATTTCATTGTTCAGCCGGTACGCGTCGGTGCCGACCATATCGACAAGCTGATACGCCTCCGGGCGGTCCAGCCGGACCCCGCGGCGCGCGCAAAGCCGCATGCACATCTCCCGCGCACGGTCCTCGGAAAACGGCTCGAACGAAACGACGCGGCCCTTCTCCCTGAACAGGCGAACGAAGTCCGTCTCTTTTGCGCTGCCGCGCCGCACAAACAGCGTGATCGCATCGGCGCTCGCAAAGAGTGCTTCGAGCGCTTTGCGGGATTCCAGCCCTTCATAAAGCGCGGCGTCGTCGAAATCGGTAAAGACCGTGACGCAGAGCGCGTCAAATACCGGCACGGCGTGCGCGGCGTCGAGCACGGCAGTCACGTCCGGCTCCTTCGCCCGCTTGAGATTCAGGTCTATAAAGCCCGGGTCTAAAAGCGCCGTAACGCGGTCGATCGCCTGCTGCTTTGTCAGCTCCTCCGCGCCTTCGAAGAGATATGCGCCCGAAAGCGTCCGGGCGTTTGTACGGTCATACAGCTCTTTTTCGGTCATGGCTGTATTGTATCACAAACGGCATTGTATTTCAATGCCGTTCATGCGCCGCAGGACATTTCATCCGTAGGGACGGGCATTGCCCGTCCGTTTCTGCATACGAAAAACGAGACCCGAAGGTCTCGTGCTAAGCGGTCTTGCTGTGACTCAATTGTGACTTACTCTGCGCAGTAGGGCAGCAGAGCCATGATCCGCGCGCGCTTGATCGCGACCGCGAGATCGCGCTGATGCTCGGCGCACACGCCGGACATACGGCGGGGCATGATCTTTCCGCTCTCGGAAACGAAGCCCTGCAGCTTTTTGATGTCCTTATAATCGATGGATGTGGCCTTCTCAACGCAGAAACGGCAAACTTTGCGTCTGCTTCTCGGACGACGGGGACGCAGTTTACGATCTTCCATGTGATGCCTCCTGATATTGATGAATTAAAACGGTAAATCGTCGGAATTGATGTCGGTGAATCCGGCAAGATCCTGTGCGGGCGCCTGCGGACGCGGCGCGGAATAACCGCTGCCGGAATCCTCAGCGCTCTTCGGCGTCAGGAACTCGACTTCATCTGCCGAAACGTCAAGCGACATACGGGTCGTGCCGTCGGATGCTTCGTAGGTACGCGCCTGCAGTTCGCCGATGACGGCGACCTTGCGTCCTTTTGCAAGGTAACGCGCGCAGGTGTCGCCCAGCTGCCGCCAGGCATTGATGCGGAAAAAGTCCGTTTGTCTTTCACCGCTTTGGTTTGCGAAGCGCCGATTGACGGCGATGGTGAAGGTGCAGATGGTCACGCCGGTGGGCGTGCTGCGCACTTCGGGGTCGCGGGTCAGGTTGCCGATCAAAGTAATCTTATTCATGCTATCGTTTTCCTCCGTTCTTTCGTGCTGTTACTTTGCGGGTTATGCTTCCTTGCGAGTGACCATGTAGCGCATGAGCCGTTCATCGTTGCGCATGTTGCGCTCGAGCTCACGGGGCAGTTCCGGGTTCGCGTTGAACGTAACCAGAACATAGTAGCCCTCGGTTTTGTAATCGATCGGGTATGCCAGGCGACGCTTGCCCCATACATCCGTCTTCTCGATCTCGCCGCCGTTCGCGGTGATGATGTCTGCAAATTTACCCATAACGGCCTGATTCGCTTCGTCATCCAGTTCGGGCGTGATCACGTACAAAACTTCGTACTGATTCATGTATTTCACCTCCTTATGGACTTTAGGCCTTCTTCTGAAGGCAAGAAGGACCGTTAGCCTTCGTACTATATCACAACTTTTGCAGGAATGCAAGGCTTTTTTCGGTATATTCTGCGTTTTTCATGACAGCGACGCCGATGCGGACAGTCAATGCCCGTCCCTACGATTCAGCGGTATTGAAAAAGATCATTCCGTCAAATGCAGCGACATGCGCAAAGACACCTCGTCCGCCTGACGGCGTATACTTAGGCGGATGAGGTGTCAGAACAGGCAAAACAAATCATCCGCAAAAGCTGACGCTTTTCGCGTGTCCACCTCATCAGTCACCTTCGGTGACAGCTTCCCCTCGAAGGGGAAGCCTTTTGGTGATCAATCCGTAATAATCCTCAGACATGCGCGGACTGCGCTTTCGTGACACTGATAAATCCGTAAAATCCGGCGACATGCGCGGACTGCGCTTTCGTGACACTGATAAATCCGTAAAATCCGGCGACATGCGCGGACTGCGCTGATGTGATGCAAGCAAATTCGTCAAATGCAGCGACATGCGCGGTGCATTTGACTCCTTGCAGTGCCGCCGCCCGGAAACGCTTTGCGTTTTAGGCGGAAACCGAAAAGAGACCGGTGAGAATGGCGTCAGAAGCCGTGTTCTTCGTCCCGAAGCTGTACTGATGTACTGCGAGAGGGCGAAAACGCGGCTAATTTGCGGCAAAACCGATAAAAGAAAGGGCGTCATGCCCTTTCTTCGATGCAGAATCATTTCATTTTTTCTTTGCCGCAAATGGTCTGGTGCCGTTAACGCCGGTCTCAGCCCGTAAACGGGTCGTCCTGGTGCGGCATCGGCGTGACCTGCGGAGCGGGCGTGTAGACCTCGTTGTCCGGCGTTTCCTCAGGCTGGTCGCCCGGCGACGCTTGCGGCTGTTCGCCCGATTCACCGTTCGGCGAGTCGGAAGGCGAGGTCGACGGCTCCGGCGTCGCAATGACGTGTCCCGCTTCGTACGGCGAGATGTTCACGCCGCCCTTGCTGTACAGATAGATCGTTGCGGTGGAATAGCCCTGACGAATGAACGATGACGCCTCGTCCATGATCTCCGCCCAGTGCTTTTGCAAAAGCATCAGCTTCGTTTCGAGGTTCGACGTATCGCCGACCTCGATGGTATACGGACTGCCCTCGATGTACATGCGGATCTGCATCAGCTCCGTCATGTCGATACGGTTGATGCGCGGCGTACGTTCCAAAAGTCCCAGCTCCTTGAGCTTTGTTAAAAGCCGTACCAGCGCCGCAACCTGAATGTCGCTCGAATCGCCGAGCCTTGCGCCGTTGACCGCGCTGGAAATGTTCATGCCGTCGGCGATCAAAAGTCCGTTCGCGCTTTCTGCCGCGGCGTTCAGCACCGTACCGTTCTCGTCGATGATCGCGAGATACTCGTTCTGCGGACCCCAGCGGACGCATGCCGCCTCCTCACGCTTGCTTACCGTGATCGTGATTGTGGACGGGAACGCATACCGCACGGTCGCGTCAAGATACGGGTCTGTCTCGCGGATGTGCTTTTCGACGTCGCGCGTGCTGATCAGCAGCGCGCTTCTCTTTTTCAGCTTCGATTCCAGACCGGAAAGCTCAATGATGCGCTGCGTGGTATACCCCTCCGGCACATGCGGAACATTGATCTTAGATAACCGCGTCACAAACCACGTCATGCCCAAAAGCATCCCAAGCGCCAAAGCGCCGAGGATCATCGTCGACGCGCTGCGCTGCCGCCGTCTTCTGCGCTCCTCTTTTTTCAGCGCCGCCTGCTTTGCCGCTTCGCCGGCGCGCTTCTTTGCACGTGCTTCGCTTCTGGCGCGCGCCGCATCATATTCGCGCTTCGCTTCGGTCTCGTTCCGAACAACGGTCGTCGTTGCCTTCGGCGCGTCTTTGCGCTTGCCGTAGCGCGCTTTCTTTTTGCCGACGCGCCGCCCGTACCGGTCGAAGTGAAACTGCGGTGTTTCGGAGGGCTTGTCCTTACTGCGCGCCTGTTCCGGCGCAACGGACGGCGCGGGCGCTTCCGCGGATTCCTCCGCTTCGGCGTCCGGCTCCTCCGGTTCGATATCCTCGTCCGGCTCCGCGGGCGTGTCCTCGTCCGACCCGAACAGGTCGATCGTTTCCTCATCCCTGCCCGCGTCGTCGTCAAACAGGAAGCTCGCCCGTTCGCCGTCTTTCTTCTTCTTTGCCAATGCTTTCTTCCTTTCGTGTGATCGAACCGCCCAAAGATTCGATCACGCTGTCCATTCGTTCATATCCGCGCTCAATACGCTCCGCGCAAAAGATACGCGTTTCACCCTCTGCCTTCATCCCCGCAAGCGCAAGCGCCGCGCCGCCGCGCAGATCGTGCGCGGTCACCTCCGCGCCGTGCAGGTGTGTCACGCCCGTAATGATCGCCGTGCGGTCGAGGATGCGGTTCTCCGCCCCCATCCTGTTGAGCTCCTGCGCGTGGCGGAAGCGGTTTTCGAACACATTTTCCGTCAGCACCGAGGTCCCCTGCGCGACCGACAGCAGCGCAAAGAGCTGCGGCTGCAAATCGGTCGGAAACCCCGGATACGGCCGCGTTTCGGTAAACCCGACGGCGCGAACGCGCTTTGTCGCCTGTATCCGCACGGAATCGGCGCGCGTTGTGACGAGGCACCCGCATTCCGTAAGCTTACAGAGAAGCGGATCGACCGTTTCCGGCTGCGTGTCGGTTACGGTGACGTCGCCGCCGGTGATCGCGCCCGCCAAAAGATACGTGCCGGTCACGATGCGGTCCGGCATGATGCGGTAGCTCGTACCGTGTCCGCGCTTTACCCCGTCGATCACGATCGCGGGCGTGCCTGCGCCCGAAACCCGGAATCCGCAGGCGCATAAAAAATGCTGTAAATCGACGATCTCCGGCTCGCACGCCGCGTTGCGGATCGTCGTTGTTCCTTCTGCGCGGCACGCGGCAAGCATGATGTTTTCGGTCGCGCCGACGCTCGGATATCCGAGATCGACCGTCGCGCCGCGTAAATCGCCGCCCGTGCAGCGGATGCGTCCGTCCCGCTCCTCAATGCCGGCGTTCAAACGCCGAAGACCCAGAAGATGCAGGTCGATCGGTCGGTTGCCGATCTCGCAGCCGCCGGGGTACGGCGCGTCCGCCGCCCCAAAGCGGGAAAGCACCGAACCGAGCAGAAAGATCGAGGAGCGAAGCTCTCCGGAAAGCGCCGTCGGCAGGACATAATTGTTCGCCGTGCGGCTGTCAATGATCAGAGCGTCCCCCTCGCGCTTCACCGTGCATCCGAGCGATCGGAGGATCTTTTCCATGTTCTCCGTGTCGCGGATCACGGGACAGTTTGTAAGCTTTACCGGTTCTTCCACAAGGAGCGTCGCCGCCAGGATCGGCAGCGCCGCGTTCTTGGAGCCCTGAACCGAAACCGTTCCCGAAAGAACGGAGCCCCCGCGCACAAGCCAAAGAGACATATTCAAACTTCCTTCCGCATGATACCACATCTTATGCGGAAGGGCGGCGGAATGTGCTTAGCTTCGCGGGTTCAGGTCGCGCGAAATGCTCAAAAGAAGTCCCATTGCGGCAAGGAAGACGATGAGCGACGTGCCGCCCGCCGATATGAACGGCAGCGACTGTCCGGTCGTCGGCAGAAGCCCCGTGACGACGCCGATGTTGACGAAGACCTGGAACCCGAAAACGATCGAGATACCGGCGGCAAGCAAGCTTCCGAAGCGGTTTCTGCAGCGCATCGCGATCACGATGCCGCGGAACACGATCCACGCATACATCAGGATCACGATAAACCCGCCGACAAAGCCGAATTCCTCGCACAGGATCGCGAAGATGAAGTCCGATTCGCCGTACGTCATGTACAGAAGCTTCTGATAGCTGTTGTTGAGCCCCTTTCCGAAGAATCCGCCGGAGCCGATCGCGTAATACGACTGTAAAAGCTGATACCCGCTGCCGAGCGGGTCGGTCTCCGGATTGGAAAACGAGGTCATGCGCGCGACGCGGTACGGCTGCGCAAACGCGAGTACGAATACCGCAATGACCGCCAGAACACCGAGCACGAGCAGCTGTTTCAGATCGCAGCCGCCGAGATACAGCAGAACGACGCCGATGAAGCCGATGATGACCGCCATGGACATGTTCGGCTGCAGCATAACGAGACCCGCGATCGCGCCGATGGCGATCAGCATGGGCAGCATGCCGAAGCGGAACGTGTTCATCTCGTTCCTATGGCGCGACATGTACGAGCACATGAAGATCATGAGACCGAACTTTGCAAGCTCGGACGGCTGAATGGAAATACC
>CAMNHT010000078.1 GCA_946539625.1 uncultured Clostridia bacterium
TCAAATCCCGATTTGTTTTAGTCATTGTACCATCGATAACCGGCGCGGTCAATTACCTCATATTGCAATAGGAAGGAGGCACTTCCTTACGAAGTGCCTCCTTCCGGTGTCTGCTTTTTATTGTCGGCATTTACAGATTCTGTTCCAATACGCGGGCGAGGCGTTCCATGCCTTCCCGGTCCGCTTCGGTGAAGCGTGAGAGGATCGGACTGTCGAGGTCAAGCACGCCGAAGGTTTTTCCGTTTACATGCAGCGGCACGACAAGCTCCGAGCGCGACGCCGAATCGCACGCAATGTGTCCGGAAAACGCGTGCACGTCCGAAACGAGCTGCGAGCGATCCTCCCGCACGGCTGCGCCGCAGACCCCGCGCGAAACCGGGATCTCAATGCAGGCGGGCTTGCCCTGAAACGGTCCGAGCACGAGCGTTTCGCCTTCCAGAAGATAGAACCCCGTCCAGTTCAGGTCCTCAAGCGTGCCGAAAATCAGCGCTGACACGTTCGCAAGGTTTGCGATCCTGTGCGGCACGCCGGAAACGAGCGCTTCCGTCTGCGCGATCAAAGCTTCATAATCGGTCATTGTTTTTCCTCCCTCACTGTTTTCGGATGCCGTTGTGCTCCGTCGGCGTATTTGCGTCCGGGACCTGTTCGCTGTAACCGAACATCAGCGAATCCATCCAGTTGCGCTGAACATCCTCCGTGTTCGGACCGAGATGCTTGTTCAGCGTCTCTCCCATAAAGACCATACCGGCAGAGCTGCCGCCGTCCAGATTGAACGCCGAGACGCAGCCGCGGTCAATGAAGAGCTGCGCGAAGAATTCCAGCGAAATGCTTTCGGAATACCCTCTCTGCCGTCCGTCCGAAACGATCGCGACCCAATGCCCCGGCTCGACCATGCCGACGCCGCAGCGCGGGTTCGGATGCGTGATGCGGTGCGTAAAGACGGATCCGCAGATCTCGCCGTTCTCCACAAGGATCGGTCCGAAGGCGTACGTGTCGCGCACACCGTGATCCAGAAGCTGACGCGCCGTGAATGTGCCGGGATGCAGCACCTCGAGCGTCATGTCGGGCAGGATCGCCAGCGTTTCCGCGCGCGCGTAGTCACAGTAGAACACGCCCTGCCGGATCAGACAGCCCTTCAGCTCCTTTTCGTCCTCGACCAGATTGTCGCCGGTGATCGCAAGCACCGCCTTTTCACGGCGGGCGTATATCCACGGCTGGTTCCTTCTGCCGAGGCCGGAACGGAAGCTCGAATAGTCGCGCATGCGGATGTCCGCAGCGTAGTAGACAAGCGGCTTCGTGCCGTCCGTGGTCGTGTTCACCTGCTCGATGTCGATCGAAAGCACGCTGCTCTTGTACCGCCAATGTCCGTTCTCAAAATCCAGTTCGTATTCTTCGCCCTCTCCGGACAGGAAATATGCGTCGTTCGGATCCGGGGTCGGCTCCGGCGTCGGTGCTTCGGTCGGTTCTGCCGTCGGTTCCGGGGTCGGCTCCGGCGTGGGCTCCTCGGTCGGTTCGGGCATCGGCGCTTCGGTCGGCGCTTCGGTCGGCACTTTGGTCGGGACTGCTTCCGAGACAGGCGCAGGCTGTCCACCGCGCGTCAGCAGGAAGGAGACGGTCAGTCCGAGCAGCAGCGGGATCAGCGCAAGCAGCAGCAGTGCGCGCTTCGTTGTTTTGCGCAGCAGCACAAACAGCGCAGCGGCGAGCGCAGCGCCGAGCAGGGCAGGCAGCAGAGTGATGAACGTGACGCCATTCTTCTGCGGTTCCGTCGGCGTTTCGGGCGCGGGCGTTTCCGGCACAGGCGTCTCTGTCGCTTCGTTCTGAATCACAAGAGGCGTCCCGGTCGGCGCCTCGGTCGGCGCTACGGTCGGAGGTAGCGTCGGCGTGGACGTAGGCGCTTCGGTCGGCGCGGGCGTCGGCGTCGGCACGCGGTATTCCGCAAAGGACGACGTCGGAAGATGCTCTATAAGATCGTTTTTCGCCTTGTCGTCACCGACCGTGCTTGTACGCAGCGTAAGGCGCAGCTCGTCCGGCGTTGTTTTGTGAAGCACGCGATCCTCGGCATAGAACATGCCGAGACGCGCCGCAAGCGCGTTTGCGGTCATCCCGTCGTACGCATAGAGCGGTACGTTCAGCGAGACCGTTGTTCCGCCTTCCCCACCCAGCGTATAGACCTTTTTGACTTTGTACGGATTGGTATCCGGATATCTTTTTGCGTCGGCGGCATAACCTGCGGCGGTCAGCACCGTCCGCGCGATCACACCGTCGGAATACCGTGCCTGTTCTTCGGCCGCGTCCGGCGCAAGCACCAGCTTGGGCTGCAGCGTACGGATCATCGACGTCAGCGTTGCGTAAAGCGTGCTGTCGCCGCCGAGCGCGCTGTACACGGCAGCGTCGCTCTTCACGTCCGATTTTCTGCCCTGACCGAACACCGGCTCGCGCAGTACGCCCATGCCGCGCAGCACGTCCATGCATTGATGGGTGCGGTATCCGTCCGCCGCGGTCAGGTACACGACCTGCACGGACAACCCGTGCTCGCCCGCAAGCATCGCGAACAGACCGCCGAACAGATACAGTTCATCGCCCGGCTCATTGAGCACGGCAAGTACGTCCGCCGTTTCGCTGCGATCCGTAAAAGGCGGTATGAACGCTGCGGTGCATGCATACCATTCGCAGATGCGGACCTGTCCGCTTTCAACGTACAGTTCGATTTCGGACAGCGAGCCGTAGTCAAGCGGAATCAGAAGATGGTGATCGGATGTCGTGAATCGTTCCTCGCCGAGCGCGTTTCCGTCCGCGTCCAGATACGACAGTGTGAATGCGTCGGGACGCTCGTAAAAATCAAAGAACAGCGCCGAGGGCGTACCGTCTTCGATCTGCATGCGCAGCGTTTCGCCGCGTTTGATCGTTACGGTCGTGCCCGTATCGCCGTCGAAAAGATGCGACACGTACGACTGTACCTCGTCGGGTCCCGTAAAGGTACACGTAAGCGTACCGTCCGGCACGGGAGCTTGCTCCGCAAACGCGGCGGCGGGCAGGATCAGCAGAAGGGACAACAGCAGTAAAAGACTGCGGCGAATGGTTTTCATCATGGTTTTCGACCCGAATCCGTAGTTTTCGTCAATTTGTTTCAGTGTATCATACCGATCGCAGAAAGTCAATTTGAACCGATCATTCCGCATCAGCAGGCGTTGCAAATCGAAAGCGATGTGTTATAATGAAAATCAGGGTGTGTACGCCCGAATGAAACAAAAAGGAGAAACAAGCAAATGAAACGCTTTCTGATTTTTACGCTCGTGCTTCTTCTGTTGGCATGCGCCGTCGCGTGCGGCGGAAACAACGGCAAAACGACGCCGGAGCAGCAGCCCACCGCCGATACGGAGGCAACGCCCGCGCCCGTCGCGCCCGTCACGGAGGATTCGCCCGCGCCGGTCGCTGTGCCGGAACCCACCGAGGAACCCGCGCCGGCGTTTGCAGCGGGCACATACGTCCTTACGGCATATCAGGTCGGCGACGCCGTGATCGAAGGCGACATGCTCGTGACCTCGGGCATGGATCAGTCGACGCTGACGCTGAACGCGGACCGCACCGGCGTCCTGCAGCTGGTCGGCGATTCGTATGAGATCGGCTGGACCGATGCAGGCGACGTCACGTTTTCCGGCGTATCGCTTTACACCATGGAACAAGTCGATGACAAAACGATCACGTTTCATATGGGCGACGCGATCATGACTTTCCTTCCGGAAGGCGCCGCGCCCGAAACGACCGAAGCGCCTGTCGAACCGGACGCCACCGATGCGCCTGCCGTGACCGAAGCGCCCGTTGTGACCGAAGCGCCCGTTGTGACCGAAGCGCCCGCCCCGAGCGGAGAGGCGACCTTCCCCGGCGCGCCTTACGGCTCGAGCGACGGTGTCATTGACCGTGCGACGCTTGCAGCGTTCTACCGTTGGATGCACGAGCTGCCCTCGGACTTCCTGTACGCGATGACGTTCGACGAGCTCAGCGCGGCTGCCGGCAAGCAGGGCTGCGACGGTCGGAACAACGACGGCAAAACGCATTCCGCCACATGGTCGGACGGCGACAGAGGCATCGTCACCGTCACCTTCAAACTCCGCGACAACGGCGTCTGGACGTGCACGTCGATCGTGATCAGCGGCGTGGCAAGCGACGAATACAACGCGGCGGACATCTCCGGCTTCCCGAAGATCGCATCAAGCACGCCGGCGGGCACGAACCCGACCGAAACGCAGACGCTGGAAGGAAAAGTCGGCTTCTCCGGTCCGAAGGTGAACGTCACCGCCACGATCCCGACGAAGAACTGGTATCCGGAAAAAGGCAGCAGCATCTATATCTACTGTGCGCCGAACGCGGAAAAAGCGGACAGAAGCCAGTCCTACTTCAAGCTTGAATTCAAGGAGTCCCTCGACAAGATCGACTTCTACAAGGACAGCTTCGAGAATCTTGCAGAGCTCGAACCGCGCATGATCGGCGGGATCGAGATGCAGGGACGCTCCTATCAATACATTGGTATGAACTGGATCGAGTACTACGGCGAAATCGCCGAGGGCATCTGGGTCAGCATCAAGCTGACGGGCGTGGACCTATCTGAAGGCACCGAGACCGAAGCGATCCTGATGAGCATGACGTTTGCCGTGCAGTAAGTCCATACATAAAAACGCCACGCAAAAACACCGCTGCGCATCTGAGCTGCAGCGGTGTTTTTTTTGTTGAATCGTCCTTGTTGATCTCAACTTTGACGGTGACTTATTTGCCCTCTTTCTTCTCGCATTCGCATTTTTTACAGTTCAAAAACTTCCACAAAAGCGCCGCGAGGATGCCGCCGACCATCGGTCCGACGAGGAATACCCAGTAGCACGCAAACGCCTCGCCGCCCTGCAGCAGCGCAGGACCGAATGAACGCGCGGGGTTGACACTCGTTCCGGTCAGCCAGATGCCGAGCATGTGAACCAGCGCGAGGGAACCTCCGATCACGAGACCCGCGACCTTGCCGTTCTCGATCTTGCTCGTTGCGCCGAGCACCGCCAGCACGAAGATACAGGTCAATACCGCTTCGATCAGCAGCGACTGCCAGATGCCGGGATTCACGTTGTTTGCGCCGAGTGCCGAGAAGTCGCCGAGGAACACGCCGAGCACCGCAGCGCCCGCCGTTGCGCCCGCAAACTGCGCGATCACATAGCCGATGAAATCCTTGAACGACATGCCGCCGTTGATCAGAACCGCAACGGAAACCGCCGGATTGATGTGGCAGCCGGAAATGTTGCCGATCGAATACGCCATCGCGACGATCACGCCGCCGAACGCAAGCGATGTCAGCAAAACATCCGCGCTTGTGGTGCAGGTGGATTTCACCGCAACGCCGCAGGCGACCAGAACGAGCACGAACGTGCCGATGAATTCGGCAATGTACTTTTTCAGATTTTTCATATGGTTCCTCCTCTGATTGTTTCGGCTTGCGCCGATTCTATAAACATTATATCACGCCGCGGGCAAACATGCAACCGATCATCCCTCGGCAGGGAATCGATCGATCAGCCCGACAACGTAACGGAGGATCAGCGCCGCGTCCTCGGCGGATACCGCGGACTTGCCCGCAACCTTCGCGTTTTCCGTTCCGATCCCGGAAAGTGTATCAAGTCCCACGAGCGTACGCAGTACGAACGCTGCGTCCGCCGCCGTTACGATGCAGTCACAGTTGGCATCCCCGAAAATCGGACCGATGCCGAACGGTCGGAGCTTGGCGCCGACCGTACGCTTTTCGGAGGTGAAGCTGCCCTTCGGCACGGAGTCCGCTTTGACCGCCTCTTTGAATCCGAACCGGATCCGCGTACCCGCGGGAAGATCCTCCGCGACGGTGAACCACAGTGTCAGAAGCGGCTTTGTGCCGTCGAGAAGCGTGCCGCCGGTCGAGGTGAACGCATACTGGACCAGCCCGGGCACGTTCGCGTTGAACGCGTTCATCGAGCCGGACAGCGATTTGTGGCTGACAAATGTGAGTTGATCCGCGTCATAGGTCAGCTTGAACTGGATCGAGGAAAGCAGCCTCTCGTTCGTTACGCCGTCAAGGAACAGATCGACGCGCAGACAGTCCCTGTCGTCGACGGTCTCCAGATGCTCGGAGACATAGCCGCCGTTGATGCGGATCACGTAATCGCCTTTTTCCGGCAGATCGACGGACACCGTCTCCGCTTCCGCCGCGGGAACAAGCGAAAGAACGAGCAGAAACGTCAGAAAAAAGGTCAGAAATCGCTTTTGCTGTTGCATGGAAAATCCTTTCCGCGCGAAACCGCGCAAATCATTTGATGAACCGGTGCCCGTAAAGGCGCCGATTTCAATTACTGTCTCAGCGCTTTTGCCGCCATCGCGTAACGGTAGATCGCAACCGCCGCGTTGATCGCCGTCGTGTTGC
>CAMNHT010000079.1 GCA_946539625.1 uncultured Clostridia bacterium
GGCACCGAGATCGCGGTGAGCTTCTTGAACAAGGCGCTCTCCGACAACACCCGTAAGCTCGAAGGCGACGTGATCGTCGTCGGCGGCGGCAATGTGGCGATCGACTGTGCGCGCACCGCGCACCGCTTCGGCGCAGGCTCGGTTTCGATGTTCTGCCTCGAATCGCGCGAGACGATGCCCGCTTCTCCCGAGGAGATCAAGGAAGCCGAAGAAGAGAATGTGAAGATCAACCCCTCCTGGGGTCCGAAGGAAGTCCTCGTGGACGACGAGGGCAAGGTCAAAGGGCTCGTCTTAAAGCGCTGCCTGAGCACGATCGACCCGGAGACCGGAAAGTTCTCCCCCAAGTATGACGAAAACGAGACGATCACAGTGGAAGCAAAGACGATCGTGTTCGCGATCGGTCAGGCGATCGAATGGGGCAAGCTCTTAGACGGCACGAACGTGAAGTTCCATCACGGCAACTACCCCGTCGCGGATCCGTTCACCTATCAGACCGACGATCCGATGATCTTTGTCGGCGGCGACGTGTTCACGGGACCGAAGTTCGTGATCGACGCGATCGGTCAGGGACACATGGCGGCGGAATCACTCGCCCGCGCCGTATCGAAGAACAGCGTGAACCAGACGCTCGGCCGCGATCGCCGGTTCTTTAAGGAGCTCGACAAGACCGATATCGCGATCGACGAGTACGATCACGCACAGCGGCAGGTCCCGCCCACAGATCCTTCGATCGACGCAAAGAACGGATTCCGCGATCCGACGCTTCCGCTGACCGAGGAGCAGGTAAAGATCGAAACCTCGCGCTGCCTCGGCTGCGGCGCAACGATCGTCGACGCAAACAAGTGCATCGGCTGCGGGCTTTGCACCACGCGCTGCGAATTCGACGCGATCCATCTTCTGCGCGATCATCCGCAGAATTCCGATATGCGCCGTGCGGAGGACAAGGTCACGGGTCTTCTCTCCTATGCGGCAAAGCGCGGGATCAAGATCCTGCTGCACAGCGGCTCGAAGGAAGCGAAGATGATGCGGGCAAAGCGCAAAGCATATAACAAGGCGACCAAGGAATTCCACAAAACGCATCCGCACACCGGCAATTCTGTCAGCATCGAGGAGCTTACGAAGGACTGATATGCACGAGATGGGCATCATTCTGCACCTCGCCAAATCCCTTGAGGAGACCGCGGCGGAGCAGAACATCAAAAAGATCACACGCGTGGCGCTTGAGGTAGGCGAGGTGTCCGGCATCATGACGGATTATTTTGTCGACTGCTGGAATTACTTCCGCAAAAAACAGCCGGTATTGGAGACCGCCGAGCTGGAGCTATTGACCATCCCCGCGGTGACATGGTGCGACGCGTGCAAAAGGACCTATCCCACGGTGCAGTACGGACGCACGTGTCCATACTGCGGCAGCGGCGAAACGTGGCTCTTAAAGGGCAACGAGTGCGTCATTAAAGAAATAGAAATCGAGGATTAGCAACCTCAACGCATACGAAAGCCGTCCGGAGCACCCGGGCGGCTTTTGCTGTCATAATGTTATTTCGTTTTCGTTTCGAGTTCGCGGATCTTTTCATACACGCGGCGGCAGTTTTCGGTATCGTTATAGGCGAAGAATCCGTCGATGCGTGCGCGGTATCTGTCCTTGAGCCTGCAGCCGTTTTCCATGTATTCGATCAGTCGGTCGACGGTCGCTTCGTAATCCGTCTCGACCTCGCCGAAGCCGTCCCTGTCATAATCGAAATAGCCCTTTACGTAGACGTGCTCGCCGGAGAAGAACTCCTCGCGGTCGAACTGCGTATAGATCACGGGCTTCCGAAGGTAAACAAAGTCAAACACGACCGAGGAGTAATCCGTCAGGATGAGATTGCTTTCGGCGAATACCCTGCGATACGGCGTGTCCGCGTGCAAAAATGTGACCGCGTCGTTCTTCGTAAACAGGTCCACATGCGGCTGCAGCGTCGGATGCGGCAAAAAGCGCACGGTATAGCTGTATTTCTTTGCCGCGTCCAAAAGCCTCCGGTCGTTCAGCAGCGCGTTGTAAAACCGATAGAACGCGCCGTCCGTAAAGCCGTCCCTGAGCCCGCGAAGACCCGTTTTCGGATCCGCCGGCGTCGACCATGCGCGCCGCCACGTCGGCATGATCGTGATGCAGCGTTTTTCGTCGTGATACAGCCGGTCGAACCGCGGAAGTCCCGTCAGCCAGATCGCGTCTGCCGGATAAAAGTAGGCACCGTTTCGGATGGATTCCGCTTCCGCTTCTGCGGAGGTCACGAATCCGGACATGTTGCAGTGGTAGCGGTTCAGCCAGCCGGACAGATCATCCTTGATCACGCCGTGCTGCAAAAAGACATAGCGGATGCGGTTTTCGATGTCGCGGTACGGCTCGTTGTAGCCCGGGAATTGTGAAACGACGTCGCTGTCCGCATGCGAGGAAATATTCATCTCGGACAGAAGATACAGGATCTTGTGCCGATAGGACTTGGCTTTCACGACGCGTCCGACGTCCTTCATCGCCGCATAGTCCGGGGATCGGTCGGATATGACAAAGTACAGCTTTGCGGGCTGCTGCTTCAACGCGCAAAGATAGCGGAACATTGCTTCCCCGTTGTCCCCCGCAACCATGGTGCGGTCGGACAGCAGCCAGATCGGTTTTCTCTGCAGCGGTTTTGCGATCGCGTATACGAGCCTGCCGACGACGGCGTTTTGCGAGATCCTGTCGCCTTTTTTCAGAAGATCAAAAAGCAATCCGAGCTCGCGGAAGAATCGGAAACGGCGTTTTGTAAAGATCAGCGCGTTGTCTTTATAGCACAGCACGCGATCGCCGATGCAGGCATAGGAATGCGGCAGCTTTTCGGAAATCGGGAAAAACTGCGTAAGACGCGGATCGCGGACCGGTTCGTCACCCGCCGCGCTTTGCCGGATAAACCGGATAACAAGCGGGGTCTTGTCCTTCGGGATCGGGATTTCAAACGTGAATCCATAGCGGCGCGCGATCTCTTCGTCCAGCGACAGCTCCGTCTTGTTTCGATCCGTGCGCACGCCCGCGAAGCGTTCGCCGTTCGCTTCCGCGACGATCTCAGGCGGCTCTGCGTCGACGCCGAACGCCTGCAGTGCGGAACACTCAACGATCGCGCATCCGTCTCTTACGGTAAAAAATTCCACGCTGATGCGGTCGCGCCGCAGTTCAAAGGGTTCTCCGTTTCCGTACCGATACATGCGTTCGCCTGCCTCCGGCGCCGGCGTCGGACGCGCGCCGTGCCCGAGATACAGCATGTGTGCCGTTTGATACGGATGGATAAAGTGCATGTCCGCAAGCACGCTATCGTCGATTTCGGAAAGGATCGTGCCGAGCAGGCGGCGATAGTCCGCCTTCTGCGATTCGTCGAACATCACCGAGGGGAGCTTGCGCTGGCGGACGCGCCATTGCAGATCGTATGCGATCGTATACTGAACAAAGCGCGGGACCGTGCCGAGGCGTTCCCTGCACGCGTTCAGCGTCTCCAGACAAAAATGCTCGAGGTACGGAAAATACCATTTGGGCGAGTTTCCCGAATTCTGGATCGCGCTCGCCTGTCCGCTCGAACGGCGGCGGTAGAAATGGATCGCGTCGGCGACCACGCCGAGCGTCTGCTTTTCGATCAGAATCGACTGCAGGAGCTTTGCGTCCTCGGCATAGCTGAGGTTTGTATCGAATGATTTGCCTTCCAGCGCTTTTGCCCGCACGAACGCCGACGTCACCGCAAGCTGCGGGCTGTTCGGTTCGGCGCATAGATCAATCACGCGCGAGCCGTTTTTGTATTTCCCGTTCAGCATGTGCGGACCTTCCTTGCCGTCGAAAAAGCGCATCGGCAGTGAAACGACGTCCGTTTCGGGGTGCGCCTCAAAGAACGCAAACACCTTGCGGAGCGCGTTTTTCGAAAGAAGATCGTCCGCGTCGAGAAAGCTTACATATTTGCCGCGCACATGCGGAAGACCTGCGTTTCGCGCCGAGGAAACGCCGCCGTTCTCCTTATGGATCACAACGATGTTGTCCGGATACCGTTCCCGATACGCGTCACAGATCGCGCCGCTGCCGTCGGTTGAGCCGTCGTCGCACAGAATGAGCTGCACGCGCGAAAAGCCGAAATCCTGCCGCAGCAGACTTCTGACCGTTTCGTCGAGAAACTCCTTCGCGTTGTATACGGCCGTCACGACCGAGAAATCATAGGATCCCTTCATCAGCTCACCCTCACGCTTTCCCCTGCGCGGCTTTCCGCGCCGTTTGTATTATTATAAACGTTCGCTGCGCACCTGTCAATTTGCCGCGAAGAAAGAAAGACGGCGCTTCCGACCCGGAGCGCCGTCTTTGGTCATTTCCGTTTTTTACGCAGGTCGCGGTTTCTCTTGGACACGCCCCACATGCGGAAGCCTGTGGAAACAAGCAGTACGCCGACTGCCATGGAACCTGCGATCGCCGCGGTCAGCATTCCTTTGTTGTACGCCTCGCCGAGCATCCCGCGGCGGATAAAGTCCATCGTATAGTAGATGCCGGAGCCGGGGATCAGCGGCACGAGCGCACACATCAGGTAGCTCGTCGCCGGGAACTTGCGGACGCGCGCCATGATCTCCGCATAGAAGCACGACACCGCCGCCGCAACGAGATACGCGATCGGCTCCGAAAGTCCGAGGCGCATGCACAGCACGCAGACCGGCCAGGAGATCACACTGCCTAAGAGCGCGAACGGAATGCCTCTGCCGTGCATGTTGAACATCAGCCCAAACCCGAGCGTACCGACGAGCCCGGCCATGCACTGGATCCACAGGGGATGGTCGAGCGGCTCCAGAGAGAACACGACGTTCGGAAAGATATACCGCGCCAGGCTTACGCCGGAGCTTGTGCCGAACACCAGCGCGATCGCAATGATCAGCACCTGCACAAGGCGGTTGAGCCCGGACATGGTATCGCCGTAGATAACGTCCCTGAGGCTGTTGGTGAACAAAAAGCCCGGAACCAGCAGCATGATCGCGCCGATGACCGTGATATCGGCGTTCTTTGAGAATCCGATCGCCGTGAGAACATTCGCCAAAAATCCAAGGACAAAACTGCACACAAACGACGTAAAGAACGCATTCGCATGGAACCTGCCCATAAACCGTGTGGCGGCGCCGATCGCGAGTCCGCAGACGCCGGATGCCAGCGCTTCGAGGATCCCGCCGCCGAAGAACACGCCGAAGCCCGCGCCGATCAGAAACGCGGCGAGATAATAGATGGGGAGCGGGTATCGGCATACCTTTTTTTCGGTCTCACGGAGAAGTCTCCGCGCTTCCTGCATGCTCGGTTTTTCCGTACAGACGCGGCGGGAAAGCGCCGAATAGCGTTCAATGCCGTCCAGCATTGTCTCGCCGCTTTTCAGGCGCCGGATCTTCGTCAGGATCAGTCCGTCGTCCGTCTCCATGCTTGCCATGATGCTGCTCGGAATGACGAACGCGTCCACGCGTTCAACGCCGTATGCCTCAATGATGCGATTGATCGTGTCCTCCACGCGATACGTCTCCGCGCCGCAAGCCTGCAGCTTGTTTGCGAGCGAGACCGTAAACTCCAGAAGCTCTCCGTAAAACGTTGCGTCGTGTTCCTGTCCGGACAGCTGCTTTGCCGCGGTCGTATCCGCCGCCGTGGGAAGCGGGAGCTTTTTCTTCTGTGCCTGTATCTTTCGTTTCTTTTCGCTGATCATGTCCGATTGTTTCCCTGTTTTCTGTATTGCGTGCAAAAGTATAACAGTGCATTCCCGAAAATGCAAGCGTTTCCGAAAGAAACCGCAAAGGTCTTTTCAATGCCGCCAAAATGCGCTATACTGATGAAAACCAACGTTTGGAGGATCGGCGCATGTCATTGGAACGAGCGGTAAACTACCTTCGGGAAAAGGGTCTTAAGGACCATATCATCATTCCCGAGCACAGCAGCGCAACAGTTGCCGAGGCCGCAAAAGCTTTGGGCTGCGAACCCGGCATGATTGCAAAGACGCTGTCGTTTCTGCAAGGCGACCGCCCTGTTCTGATCCTTGCGGAAGGCGCTGCGCGCATCGACAACGCCAAATACAAAGCGCGGTTCTCCTGCAAAGCGAAGATGATCCCCGCGGAGCTTGTCGAGCCGCTCATCGGGCACTCCGTCGGCGGGGTCTGTCCGTTCGGCGTCAACGAAAACGTCACGGTCTACCTCGACGAAAGCCTGAAGCTGCACGAGATCGTCTACCCCGCTGCCGGCACGGACCACAGCGCCGTGCGGCTCACGATCGCAGAGCTCGAACGTGCCTGTCCCGACGCGGAATGGATCGACGTCTGCCGTTGAATTCAGGGGCTGTGAAAAAAGTCCTGTCATTCTGAGCATGGCACGCGCGGGAAGCGCGC
>CAMNHT010000080.1 GCA_946539625.1 uncultured Clostridia bacterium
GAGGATCGCGCCTTTGATGAATTTCCTCGGGTAGTTCGGACGGTATTCTGTGACTTGTTTCTGTTTCATTGCACGTCTCCCCTTTCGGCCGTTCTGTTTATAAGACAATTCGGCAGGCAAAAGTGTTACATGGTTTTTGAAAAAAGTTTACGGCTCGAAGATCGCTACATCGCCCAGCAGCATCGGTTCATCCGGTTCCGGCGTCTCCGTCTCGTCGATCGGGATCAGCCCTTCGGTGTGCAGCTCCTCCGGCGGAACGGTCTCCTGTACGCCCGGTTCGTCGATCGAAACAGCGCCTTCGATCTGCGGTTCGGGGTTTGATACGCGGCAGCCGAGCGTCGTGCCGAGCGTCAGCAGCGCCGCAGCAGCAAGCGTCATGCCTCTTACCGACTTTTTCGGATAATGCGGTTTGTAATCGTTGAGTTTCTGCTGTTTCATCATCCTGTCTCCCTTGTTTCTTTGTCAATAATACCGCACAAGGTGAAAAAAGGTTGCAAAAAGGGGAACAAACACGTTGTCCCCCTTGATTCCGATCAGTCGTTGTTCGTTTCGATGCTCATGTCCATCAAACGCTTCAGCACGCGGTGATCGAACATGGAGCTCATCGGCGCGCGGTCATGGATCGTCTTGACCGCCTGCGCAAACATCGGCGCAGCGGAGATCGTGCGGAGCTTGGTGCTCTCGTTCATGAACGGACATTCGAGCGTGTCGGTGGAGACGAGCCATTCGTAGTCGCTGTCCTCGATGCGGCGGACCGCCTTCTGTGTCATGACGTTGTGGGAAAGCGCGCCGTAAACGTGCAATGCACCGTTCTCCTTGAGCGCTCTTGCGACGTCCACAAGCGTGCCGCCCGTGATGGAGAAGTCGTCGACGACGAGGCAGTTCTTGTCCTTGACGTTGCCGATGATGTTCAGCACCTTCGCGTCGCTCTTATGGTCGTAACGCGTCTTGTCGCCGATCGCGACGCTCGCGCCGAGCGCGGTCGCGAACGCATGCGCGCGCTTTGCGCTGCCGGCGTCGGGCGAAACGACGACGAGATCGTCGTTCACGATGCCCTGCCGCTTGACATACTCAACAAGCAGCGGACGCGCGGAAAGGTGATCGACCGGCTTTTTGAAGAAGCCCACGACCTGATCCGCATGCAGGTCCATAAACAGCACACGGTCAACGCCGATCGTCTCGATGCAGTCCGCGCAGACGCGGGCACGGATCGAAACGCGGGGCTCGTCCTTTTTGTCGCCCTTTGCGTAAGAAAAATACGGAATGATCGCGGTGACGGAGTTTGCGCTGGAACGCTTGAACGCGTCGATCCAGAAGAGCAGCTCGGTAAATTCATCGTTCGGCTCTCTGCCGATCGGCTGCACGATATAGACGTCCTTGTCGCGGATGGATTCGTTGATGCGGACGAAGATGTTGCCTTCGTCGAACATGATCGTCGTCGCGTCACCCATCTGCGCGCCGAGATAATCGCACATACGCTGTGCAAACGGCTTGCCCGTTCTGCCTGCAAAGATCTTGATGATTCCGGATCCCGTATACATTTTGTTCCCCTTGCCCCTTTTCAGTGATATTTGCTCATAGCAAATAAAGTATAGCACACCCATTCGAAAAGGGCAACCGTTTCGGCATCATTTTCCGACATTTTCCGGGAGCTGCCCGCAATCAGTTTTCCCGCCCGTTCTCATTGCCGAGTGCCTTGCGCATCTTTTCCACTGCCTTCTTCTCGATGCGGGAGACGTAGCTTCTCGAAATATCGAGAACATTAGCGACCTCGCGCTGTGCAAGCGGTGCGTTGCCGTTCAGCCCGAAACGCAGCGTCAGCACGACCTGCTCGCGTTTTGTAAGCACCTTTCGCATCGTATCCGTGATGATCGCGGCGTCGAGGCGGCTTTGCACCTGCTCGAAGACCGTGTCCGCCTCGGTGCAGACGAGGTCCGCAAGCTTCATCTCGTTCCCTTCCTTGTCCGCGCCGACGGGTTCCTCGATCGAAACGGTCTCGACAAGCTTGCGTTCACGTCGAAGACTCATCAGGATCTCGTTTTCGATGCAGCGCGCGGCGTACGCGGACAGCGTGCCCTTCGATTCCGAGAACGTTGAAACCGCTTTGATGAGGCCGATCGTGCCGATCGAAATGAGATCCTCACGGTCGCGCTCCGCCTTCTGATACTTTTTTGCGATGTGTGCGCAGAGCCGAAGATTGTGCACGATGAGTTTTTCCCGCGCTTCTTCGTCGCCCTCGATCAGCCGCTGTACCCATTGATTTTCCTCCTCGGGGCTCAGCGGCTTCGGAAACGAACCGTTTAATCCGATCGCGCCGACAAACGCGATCGACTGAAACAACAGCCATAAAAAAGAAAACATACCCTTTCCCCCCTCAGGGAAGGGTATGTCGAAATTGCTCGAAAAAGAACAATCGTGCCCGATTAATCCGTCAAATGCAGCGACATGTGCGGTGCATTTGACCCCTTTCATCTCTGCCGCCCGGAAATGCGCCGCATTTTAGGCAGAGATGCAAAACCCGCCGGAAAACCTGTTTTCCGGCGATAAAAAATACCCTTTCCCCCCTCAGGGAAGGGTATGTCGAAATTGCGGGAAACAGAACGGTTACCGGTTGACTAAATAAGATCCTTCGTCAGCTCCGCCTTTCAGGATGACACAATTGTATCGCCGCAACGGGTTTAATCCCAATATTGCCTGTACTTTTCTACGTTCTCCTGATGCTCCTCGTACGTTCGCGCAAAAACGAGCGCACGCGTTTCCTTCGGATTCGCGTTGCAGAAATAGAGATAGCCCTCCGAAAGGAATTCCTCGTCCGGGTACAGCGCCGCACGGATCGCCGCCGCGCCGGGATTTGAGATCGGCCCGATGGGCAGTCCCGCGTAGCGATAGGTATTGTACGGCGAGTCAATCGCCATCTCATCCCGGGTGAACACGTAGCGGTCCAGCCCGGTGATGTAATTCAGCGTGGCGCAGGATTCGAGCTTCATGCCCTCTTTGAGACGGTTATGAAACACCGCGGAAACCCGGTACATGTCCTCTTCCGTGCTCGCCTCGCGTTCGATGATCGACGCGAGCGTCATGATCTCGTCACGCGTCATGCCGAGGTCCTCGGCGCGTGCGACCCACTCACCCGTGTAGATCTCGTAATAATGCGTCAGCATCCTGTCGAGGATCTCCTCCGGTGTGGAATCGGCGTAAATTTCGTAAGTGTCGGGGAACAGATAACCCTCGAGCGCGTAGCGGCGCTCGCCGGCATTTGCGATTTCGGCAATAAACGGATACTTGGAAAACGCCTCTGCATCCCGGCACAGCGCAAGGAATGCCTCTGCGTCGGTCGTGATCGTGTCGCTTTCGCGCAGCGATTTTGCGATGTCCTCGATCGTTCTGCCCTCGATCACGACAAGCCGTGTCGTGCGCCTTGCGGGATTGCCCTCGGTCAGCACGTCGACGATCTCGGCAATCGTCATGTTTTTCGAAAGACGGTACGTGCCCGCTTTCAAGCTGTTCGCCTTGCCGACGAAATCGACATAGACCTTGAACGAAGCGCTGGACGCGATCAGACCCCTTTCATCCTCGCCGCACGCGTGATACAGAAGGTTTGCGATCTGCCCCGCCGAGGCATTCTGTGGGATCACGATCTCGTACGGCGTCGGATCGTCCGGATCGACGGCGGAGATATAATGCGACAGCACGAAGCGAACGGCGACGATCGCGATCACAGCGACAAGACCGATGCTTAAAAGCCACGTGGCGATCGGTCTCGTGTAGTGCCAGAACCGCTGCCATCTGAGGCGCACGGCGCTGAGTTCGTTTTTGTCCATTCGTTTCATACAGTCAGTATAGCATGTCCCGCTTCGGATTTCAAGCGCTCACGCCTCGAGCGCGCCGAGGTCCAGTCCGACGGCTTTTGCAAGGATCTTGTAGATGTCGCCCAAAAGCGCGTTCAGACGATACTCCGCCATAAGGTAGTCCGCCGCATTCCGGTCGAACTGCAAAAGCTCGCCGAGCTTCTGAAGCTTTTCGATCGTCTCCGTATCCGGCGTTCCCGCGACCGAAGCCGCCTGCGCCTTCATGCGGAGCGCGTAGAACTCGTCCAGCAGCGCCGCGGTCGCAGGCTGTGCGTAGGCGCGCTCCTTTGTCTCGCGGTATGTCAGATATTCTTCGGATGTCTTGAGCTTGTCCGCAAGTATCCGCGCATCGTCTAAAAGCATTTCATTCCTCCGATCCGATCAGTTTCAGTCCGTTTTCCGTGCAGAATGCCTGATTGTCCGCCGCCCATTCGAAGAAAAGCGTTTCAAAGTCCTCGCCGAAAACTTCCCTGAATTCGCCCTGTCCGATGGTCATGTTGGCAAACACGAGTTCCTTTCCGTAACGCTCCACAAGCCAGTCAAAGAAGCAGCCCGCCTCATAATAGCTCAGCATGGTCAGTGTCGGGTGCTCCAGCATCCGTTCCGTCATCACCACCGGCGCCTGACTGACGACCGAAAAGGTCTGTCCGATCATCAAGCCGTCGCGGATTGCGGCGGCCGTCGCACAGTACATTTTCCTGATATCCGGATCTCCGTCCTGATTTGCAAAGCCGCGCGCCGCAAGCGCGGTCCTTCCGTCCTCGCTGTACGCGGAACAAAACATCCGGTTTTTACAGATGAACTTCGAAACGTATTCCGCAATCGCCTCCGACCAGAAGTTCCCGTCGATCTCGTACCGCATGCAGCTATGCGTCAGATAATGCGCGTACTCATGCAGCAGCTCGGCGAAGGCCATGTCCGGCTGATAGATTTCGATGCACGGCACGTTCCAACGGCAGTACGCGCCGTATGCACCGAGCTGCGCCTTCTCCGTCCGACCGGAAAAGTCGGTGTAGACGTCGATGACCGGAACCTCCGTGAGATAACCGTCCAGCGCGGCGATCGCGTCTTCAAAGTCTGCTTCCTGGTTTTCAAGGAGCCGTTCCAGTCCTTCAAAGAACATCTCCTCACCGAGAAGCTCTATATCCGCCGCCGCCAGATGCCAGGTCGCGTGCGGCGTATGAATGACGTACGCATACGTTCCCTCGCTCGGTTCCATCGCATAGCCCGCGATCGTTCTTGTATCGTTCTTTTTTGTGCAGCCGGCAAAGCAACCGAGCCACAGAATCATCGCAAGCATAATCGCGGTGGCGTACCTATAGCGTTTCATAACGAATCCTCTCTTTATATCTCGATTACGATCGGCAGGATCATCGGCGTACGGCCGGTCTTATCGAGCAGGAACGACCGGAGCCTGTTTTTCACGGAGTTCTTGATTGCCGGATAATCGGACTTGTTCGTGCCTTCAAAGCGTTTTGCCGTCTCGTACACGAGCTCGCTTGCCTCAGAGATCAGCGGCTCATTGTCGCGCATGTAAATGAACCCGCGTGAGTAGAGCTCGACCGGCGCAAGGAGCCTGCCGGTTTCCGTATCAAGCACGATCACCGCCGAAACAAGCCCGTCCACGGAGAGAAGCTTCCGATCGTTCAGCACGACGTCCTCGACGCTCGTAAGCCCGTCGACCATGAAGCTTCCCGCCTGCACGGTTTCGTTCATGACGCCTTTTCTGGCAGTCAGTTCGATCACAGAGCCGTTTTGCGCAATAAACACACGTTCCGGATCGACGCCCATTTCCTTCGCAAGATCGGCATGCATCTTAAGATGCCGCGCTTCGCCGTGCACCGGGATGAAAAATTTCGGCTTTACAATGCCGAGCATGAGCCTTAGCTCGCCCGCGCAGGCATGTCCGGACACATGCACGTCCGCCATGCGGTCATAGACCACGTCCGCGCCCTTTTCGTACAGCGCGTTGATGACGCGTGCGACGCCGCGTTCGTTGCCCGGGATCGCGCTTGCCGAAATGATGACCGTATCGCCCGCGCCGACGTTCAGCTTGTGCGTGGCGTTCGCCATACGAAACAGTCCGCTCATCGGCTCGCCCTGGCTGCCGGTGGTCATGACGCAGACCATGCTGTCCGGCAGGTTTTTGAGATGTTCCACGCGCACGATCTTGTCGGCGGGGATGTGCAGATACCCGAGTTCCTGCGCGTATTTTACGATCTGCTCCATGCTTCTGCCCTGGAAGCAAAGCACGCGTCCGTGCTCGATCGCGACGTCGGCGACCTGCTGGATGCGGTACACGTTCGACGCGAACGTCGCCACGATCACACGTCCCTGCGCCTTCGTAAAGACGCGCTCGAAGGTCTTGCCGATCTCCTTTTCGCTCTGCGTATAGCCTGCGTGCTCGACGTTCGTACTGTCCGACATCAGCGCCAGCACGCCCTTTGAGCCGTAATATGCGAACCGATTGATGTCGATGGGCTCGCCGTCGATCGGCGTCATGTCGATCTTAAAGTCGCCCGTGTGGATCAGCG
>CAMNHT010000081.1 GCA_946539625.1 uncultured Clostridia bacterium
GACGTTTGGGTATCCATGGGCGAGGAAGCGCAGTTTGAAGAGCGCATCCGTCTCCTTGAGCCGTATCGCGTCACCATGGACATGCTGAAGAAGACCGGCAACCCCGACGTCATCTTCGAGCACTGCCTGCCGTCCTTCCATGACCTCGAGACGAGCGTCGGCAAGGATATCTACGAGCGCTTCGGTCTGAAAGAAATGGAAGTTTCCGACGAAGTCTTCCGTTCGAAGCACAGCGTCGTGTTCGACGAGGCGGAAAACCGCATGCACACGATCAAGGCGGTCATGGTCGCCACGATGTCCGACACGCTGGACAAGTAAGCGGTCGCATTGATCGGGAAGGGCTTTTTCGCCCTTCCCTTTTTTGTTTTCGCGCTGCGCATGAAAAAAGCGTGAACGATGCGCCGGTTTGATTGCCATTACCCGTGATGCGTGCTATAATAATAAAAAAGTCGGAAAAGAACCAACGATGTATCGGGAAAGATTGCGGGAAAAGCTGATAGAAGCGCTAAAGGCGGTGCTGCCGATCGTCTGCATCGTTCTTTTGCTGTCGTTTACCGTCACGCCGCTGCCGACAAGCATCCTGCTTGCCTATCTGTTCGGCGCGTTTCTGCTGATCCTCGGCGTGATGTTCTTCACGCTCGGCGCGGAGCTTGCCATGCAGCCGATGGGCGAACAGCTCGGCGCAGGACTCACAAAGAGCCGCAAGCTCTGGCTTTTGCTTCCCGTGGGATTCTTGCTCGGTTTTCTCATCACCATCTCCGAACCGGATCTTCAGGTGCTTGCGGATCAGGTGCTTTCCATCCCCTCGCGCATCCTCATTTTCAGCGTTGCCGGCGGCGTCGGGCTCTTTTTGGTGCTCGCGCTTTTGCGCATGCTGTTCGGCATCTCGCTCAGAACGCTGCTGCTCGTCTGCTACGGCATTACGTTCCTGCTTCTGATCTTTGCGCCGCAGGATTTTCTTGCCGTTGCGTTCGACGCCGGCGGCGTCACGACCGGACCGATGACCGTCCCGTTCATCATGGCGTTCGGCATCGGCATCGGCTCGATCCGAAGCGACCGCAAGGCCGCCGAGGACAGCTTCGGTCTCATTGCGCTCTGCTCGATCGGACCGATCCTGACCGTTTTGATACTGTCGCTGATCTTCCGTCCGGAAGACGCGCTCTATACGTCGGCGGCGATCCCCGTCATCGACGACTCCATTTCGCTTGCAGCGCTTTTTACCGAGGCGTTTCCGACCTATTTCAAGGAGATCGCGATCTCGGTCCTGCCGATCGTGGCATTCTATTTCCTGTTCCGTCTGATCTATCTCCGGGTCAACCGCATCCGCAAAAACAGCCGTTCCGCGCGGCGCATCCTGATCGGTCTCGTCTATGCCTACATCGGTCTCGTGCTGTTTCTGACCGGCAGTAACGTCGGCTTTATGCCTGCCGGTGCGTATCTCGGGCAAAAGCTCGCCTCGCTTCCCTACCGCTGGATCATCATTCCGCTCGGCATGCTCATCGGCTATTTCATTGTCGCCGCGGAGCCTGCGGTGTACGTTTTGATGAAGCAGGTCGAGGAAATGACCAGCGGCGCGATCTCGGGGCGTTCGCTTCGCATCTCGCTGTCCGTAGGCGTTTCGCTGTCCATCGGTCTTGCCATGATGCGGGTTCTCACCGGCGTCTCCATCATCTGGCTGCTGCTGCCCGGCTACGGGATCGCGCTTATCCTGTCGCTCTTTGTGCCGAAGCTGTTTACCGCGATCGCGTTTGACTCCGGCGGCGTCGTATCGGGACCGATGACGGCGACATTTTTGCTGCCGTTTGCGGTCGGCGCGTGCCTTGCCGTCGGCGGCAACGTCGTGACGGACGCGTTCGGCGTGGTGGCAATGGTGGCGATGACGCCGCTCATTACCATCCAGATCCTCGGTCTTGTCTCCACGCTGAAGACAAAGCGCCGCGGACCGGAACAGCAGGCGGAAACGCTTGATGAGAACTATGCGATCATCGAACTGTAAGGAGGAACGCGCATGAGCAGCTTATATCTGATGTGCACCGTGCTGAACCGCGCGCGGCTTCCGGAGTTTCTTTCGCTGTATCGCGAGGAAGCGCTGGATCGCAATTTCATCATGCTGGCGCACGGCACGGCGACCAGCGCGGTTCTGAACACATTCGGACTGGAGAATTCCGAAAAAGCGGTCTCGCTGACCGTGGTCACGGATTCGGTTTGGAAATCGGTCAAAAAAGGATTGGAACGCAGGATCCGCATCGACATTCCCGGCACGGGCATTGCGTTTTTGGTGCCGATCGCAAGCATCGGCGGAAAGAGAGAGCTTGCGTTCTTTACGGATGAACTGGATTATACCCGCAGCGAGGAGGAAAGCGAATTGAAAGGCACGAAACAGGAGCTGCTGATCGTCATCGGCAACCGCGGATACAGCGAACACATCATGGATGCGGCGCGCGAAGCCGGCGCAACGGGCGGCACAGTGATCCACGCGAACGGCACCGGCATGAAGCGTGCGGAAAAGTTCTTCGGCATATCGCTTTCATCCGAGCGCGAGCTGGTCCTCATCGTCACCGCGACCGCAAAAAAGAACACGATCATGCAGAGCATCATGAAAAAAGCGGGGCTCGAGACCGACGCAAAGGCGATCGTCTTTTCCCTGCCGGTCACCGATACTGCAGGATTGAGGCTTCTGGAGCCGGAGGAATCCGACGAGGAATCCGCAGCGCCGCAGCCGGAACCGAACGAGGCTCCGTCTCCTGCACAGGAATAACCGTCGATCGCCGAAAGGGGCTGCAATATGAACATCTACCTTGCATTTACACTGTTTTCTCTCGTCATTCTGATCTATTGGGTCATCTCGGAGCTGTTTGCCATGCTGTTCCGCTTTACGGGACTGCCTGACGAAAAAGCACGGTTCCAGGTCATTTCGCTGCTCACGGGCTGCGGCTTCACCACGCATGAGAGCGAGCTTCTTTTGACGAACAAATCGCGCCGGAGACTTGCCCGCATCACCATGCTGTTCGGATACGTGTTCAACATCACGATCGTATCCATGGTGATCAACGTGTTCCTCTCTATCAAGATCACCGAGCTTTCCAACCTGTTCAGTATCCTCATTCCCGTTGTTGCCGCCGCGATCATCATTATCTTTATGCGTGTGCCGAAGGTCCGCGCGTGGGGCGACCGCATCATTGAACGGCTCGCCGGGCGCATCTCGCACCGCGAGTCCGAAAACTCCATTCTGCTTTTAGACTACCTCGGCGAGGACTCGATCGCACAGGTCACGCTCGTCGAGGTGCCGGAAGCGTTCCGTGAAAAAACGCTTGCGAAGATCAATTTCCGTGCCGAGCACGACCTCATGGTCATGCTGATCGAAAAGCCCGGCAAAAAAGCGGTCCCCGCCGGTGCGAAGACCGTCATGGAAGCGGGCGACAAGCTGACCGTGTTCGGCGACTACAAAAAGATCGCCGCCGTGTTCCACGCAAAGGAACGCTTCTCCGAGGATACCTGACCCATGATCCGCTCGATCACACGGGAAGAGGCCGCAGCGTTTACGTTCCGTAACGACACCGAGGAAATCACCTTTCATAAAATGCGGCAGCTTTTGAATCGACAGGACGCCCTGTGCCTTTCGAACGAGCAGGACGTTCTGTTTGTCCGTTCGGGACAGGGCTTTCCCGCATGGATCTATACGCGAAGAGGCATTTCGGACGATGCGCTTTCCGAGCTTGCCGCGTCGATCTGCGTGCTGAAGGAAACGAACAACCTCTCCGGCGTGATCGGTCGCGCAAGCCTCGTCCGCTACCTCGAGCTCGCCCTCCCCTTTCCCAAAAAGCGCCGACTGCCGCTTACCGCATATCTCTGTGAAAAACCAAATCGCTTCTCCGCCGCGGGCGAACGCGTCCCGGCGTGCTTGCTCGACCCCGTCGAATGCGGCGAAATTCTTGCGGAGCTCGGTGAACAAGCGCGTGAACCGATCCCCGCGGCTGCGCGGCTTGCCGTGGGCACGGACTTTTGCGAATGCCCGGACGCGTATGGTTGGTGCATAAATGGTACAATCGTTGCGTTGTCCCGCATTGCGGAGCGCACAGACGGGCTTTGCTATATCGGGTCGGTCGTGACGGACGCCCGATACCGCGGGCACGGGTACGGCAAGGCGCTCGTGAGTTCCATTTGCGCGGACGCATGCGAGCGCGGCAAACGCGTCATGCTCTACGCGGATACGAGCTATCCCCCGTCCAACGCGCTCTACCGCGCGGTTGGTTTTCGGGAAGCGGGTCGGCTGATCGGTTTTGACTTTACGAAAGAATAGATATATACCGTTTTCGGGATATGTGAACGCAGATATAAAAAATCATGTACTGTTTTTGGTACATAATTGGTTCATCAAGATCATTGCCGGACATTCGCAGGGGGAGACGACCGTGACGCCCGCCGGAAAACGGCGCAGTTCCGGATCTTTCTACGGTGATCACCCTGCAGGGGCGTGCATGGCACGTCCGCCAAAACCGACAATGGCTGTACCGAATTTGGTACAGCCATTCTTTTCGATCTTATCCCATGCAGCTCGCAAAATCAATCTCCGCCGTCTGGAACCGCTCGATCTGATCTAAGACCTGACGGGCCTTCGATTCGTCGTTTCCGGCTTCACGGAGATCCTCCACCCGTGTGTACCACAGCGGCTTCAGGCAGCGCCAGAGCGGCAGCGCAGCGCGTTTTTCGTCCTCCGAAAAGACATAGTATTTCGAGGCGATGCGCAGCGCTTCACGGATCCTTTCGATCTCATCCGCAAAATCTCCGTAATTCTCTCGCATCAGATCGTTCAGAAACACCTCCCTGCCGCAGAGATTGAAATCCATCACGCCTTTAAACGTGCCGTCCTCGCCGATGAGCAGATTCGTCGGATTCAGATCAGCCTGAAACACGGAGGTCGGAAGTTTTTTGTAAAGCGGTCGCAAAGCGTCCCTGTTTTCCGTCCAGCGCGTCCAGATCCGCTGCACCTGCGCGGAAAACACTTCCGGCAGCGCGTCCGCAAGCTTCTTCCATTCCAGTGCGTTCCACATCACTTCATCGGTTTCATCGCTCGGGCAAAAGCGGTCAAACAGGCAATACGCGGACGGGTACGCCGTGTAATCCAGCCGTTTTGCCGCGATCTTTGCCGTCATGCGCCAGATATCCTTCGCATAGGTGCGCGCGCTTACGCTTTGCGCTTCCTCCGCCATCCGGTCCTCCAGCGTGCGATACCGCGAGAACTCCTCCGCATAGACGACGCAGCGCCTGCCCTGATAATCGATCATGGGAAAATCGTCGTTCCGGTCACAGAGGATGCGGGGACAGTAGTAGCCGAGATCGCGATATTCTTCAACCGTTCGACGCCACATGCGGATCTTGTCGGGGAAGGTGAAATCGTTGGAAACGATCTTCAGCACGACCTTTTCGCCGTCCGCCGCCGTCACGATGACCGTCTTCCGGTAATCGTCATCCCCGACGCCTGTTTCGATGCTCTCGCAGGAAACGGGCTCCCCGTCGAAAAAACGGTCATACAGTTCCCGTATGACCGGATCGACCGTCGTGTCGTGTTTCATTGTCCTCTCCTCCGCACCCGATCGGGTCGATGCACAAACATATCCTGATTTTGGTACATATTATCTCGTTTTTCCACGATTTACCCTTTATGGCAGGCATATATTGTCCCGTTTTTGGGGTACGTTTTGTTTGTTTTCCGTTCAATCAGCCCTGCAGTCCGCGGGACTGGCGGTCCATATCCTCCACGACGACGTCGTAGATCTCGCCCAAAGACGCGCAGTATTCGAGCACCTTCCACGGCTCGTTCGTATGGAAGTGGATCTTGACCGTTTCGGGTCCGCCGACAGCCAGAAGGCAGTCACCCTCGAAGCAGGCAATAAAATGATCTCGGATCACGTCCTCGTCGAGGTCCGTCCCGTCGATCAGCATCTGTGTGTCATACCGAAATTCCAGCATTGTTTTTCTCCTTTTATTTTTCATGCCCCGCAGGGGCAATTCATGCGTGAAACACTATTCACGCGGCAAAGCCGCAATTCATGTCCGAAGGACAATTCATGCCCGCAGGCGCAATTCATTCATCCGCGAAAAGCTTTCGCTTTTCTGCGTACCACCTCATCCGCCTTGCTTCGCAAGCCACCTTCCCCTCAAAGGGGAAGGCATTTTGGTAAGTGGAATCTGAGACTTCCCCACGCTGGGGGAAAGCTTTTGCAATCAGACGATTCCTGCACGCTTCAGCTTTTTCATATTGTCGCGGTAAACCGTTTCACGAAGACAGCCGATCAGCCCTTCACGCCCGCCGGATTCATACGCAGTCAGCAATTCCTGATCCCAAGGATCTGCATTGCAT
>CAMNHT010000082.1 GCA_946539625.1 uncultured Clostridia bacterium
AATCCGGGGAGTGAAGATTGCTTTCGTTTCCTTCCAGGTAGGTGTCAAGATCTGCCGCCTTGAACAGGCGGTTCATCAGGGTGTTTGTGTTCACTCGAACTGCCATGGTCCTGCCTCCTTTGTGGTAGGATACTTTCAGTATACACGTTTGGGGATGCCTGTGCAATACACACCGCAAAAGTGATCGGATATACGCAAATCAAACCAATATGGAACAAAATGGAATCAGAGCGAATACAGCCTGTGCAGGCTGTCCCGCCAAAAGACGCGGTTATCCGCGTTTTGGGATTGCGCCCGTGATGCTTTCCGAATGTTCGCATGCACATTCACTGCATGGAATGCGAAAAAAACTGTCCGAAAGGCGCGCTGAAATAATGCCGCCTGATGAAGGATGCATAGCCTCCGGTTCGACCGGCGGCTGTGATCGTTTTCTCCCGGATCAGGGAGACCGTTTCGGAGATCCGCTGTTGATACGATGTCAATATTGTGCTATACTATCAATACTGACACAATGTCAATAGACAATGTGCGAGGGGGAGCGACGAATGATCAAAGGGACGCCGGAAATGATCGCACAGCGGCGGGAGACGATCATCAACGCGTGTGAAACGCTGTATCGGACGATGAGCTTTCGGGATATTACGCTCAAAGAAATCGGGAACGCAGTACCGTTTTCACGCCCGACGATCTACAACTATTTCGAAACCAAGGAGGAGATCTTTCTTGCGCTGTTCACGCGGGAATACGATCGATGGAATGCGGATCTTGAGACGATCCTTTCGGAAAACGAAACGCTTGAAAGGGGACAGATCGCGGACAGAATCGCGCGCTCGCTTGAAAAACGAACGCAGCTGCTGAAACTTCTTTCGATGAACAACTTTGATATGGAGGCAAACAGCCGACAGGAACTGTTGACCGCGTTCAAGGTGTCCTACGGCAAATCGCTTGCGAACGTGCGCCGCATTCTCGAAGCATTTTGCCCCGAAATGGACGCAAAAGGTGTTGAACGCTTCATCTACGTGTTTTTTCCGTTTCTGTTCGGCGTCTATCCGTATACGGCGGTGACTGAGAAACAGCGCGCCGCGATGCGCGACGCAGGCGTTGCGTACACCTATCAATCCGTTTATGAGATCATCCGCGCCTGCATTTGCGGATTGTTGGGCGAAGGAGGGGAAGACTGATGATCACGGTCAATCTGTACTATCACGGCAAAAACGGCAGTGCGCGGGCGTTTGCCGAAGAAATGGAACGATCGGGCATTGCGGATGCAATTCGTGCCGAGAAAGGCAATTGCGGGTACCGGTATTTCGTTCCGCTTGATGATCCGGAAACAGTGCTGTTGATCGACACATGGGAGGATCAGGCGGCGATCGATGCGCATCATCAAAGCCCGATGATGCAGATGCTTGCGGCGTTGCGGGAACAGTACGATCTCCATATGGAGGCACAGCGCTTCACATCGGCAGACGTGCCGCAATCGGACGACAGATTTATCAGAAAATAAAAACGGAGGATTTGGAAAATGAGCGAAAAGATCGTACAAACGGCAGGCAGAAATCAGCTCGGCGAGTTTGCGCCGACGTTTGCGCACCTCAACGACGACGTGCTGTTCGGCGAGGTCTGGAATGACGAAGCGATCGACGTAAAGACAAAGTGCATCGTTACCGTAGTATCGTTGATGGCATCGGGAATAACGGACGCGTCCCTTTCGTATCACCTGCAGAACGCGAAGGCGCACGGTGTGACCAAAGCGGAGATAGCGGCGATCATCACCCATGCGACGATGTACGTCGGTTGGCCGAAGGGGTGGGCAGTGTTCCGCCTTGCCAAGGAGATCTGGAACGAAGACGAACCGACATGTTCCGAACGGGACGCGCTTTTGTTCCCGATCGGCGCGCCGAACGACGCGTTCGCGCAGTATTTCGTCGGACAGAGCTATTTATATCCGATGACAATGGAGCAGGTGCCGACATTCAACGTGACCTTTGAGCCGGGCTGCCGCAACAACTGGCATATCCATCATGCCGACAAAGGCGGCGGACAGCTTCTGATCTGCGTGCACGGGAAGGGCTGGTATCAGGAGTGGGGCAAGCCCGCAAGGGAACTTCGTCCCGGCGACGTCGTCAACATTCCCGCAAATGTCAAGCATTGGCACGGCGCGGCAGGCAACAGCTGGTTTCAGCACGTCGCGCAGGAGATCCCGGGCGAAAACGCAAAGACAGAGTGGTGCGAGCCGGTCTCCGACGCAGATTATGAAAAACTGAACGGACAGGTGAAAGACAAATGAAGCGCAGATCCTTTTTGATCGTACTGCTCTGTCTGCTTCTGCTTGCGGGCTGCGGCAAAGGCGCGGCACAGAGCGCCGTCCCGAATGAATCCACGGAAAAGCCTGCCGCGGAAGCGACGATGGAAGCCGTAAAAACGGCGGAAGCGGTATCGACGGAGATCCCTGTGACCGAAACGCAAAAATCGACGACGCCGGAGCCGCAGGCGGAGGAGACGCCGGATGCGCCGCGTTCCGACACCTTGGTGGTGTATTTTTCCAGAACGGGCGAGCAGTACAACGTCGGCGTGATCGACGAGGGCAACACGGCGATCGTGGCAAAGATGATTGCGGAGGAGACGAACGCGGATCTTTTCGAGATCCTGCCCGAGGAGGATTATTATCCCTACACCTACCGCGAACTGACGGATGCGGCAAAGCGGGAGCAGAATGAACATGCGCGTCCGGCGATCGGGACAGCCGTCCCCGATCTGTCTCCCTACACGAAGATCTTCATCGGTGCGCCGGTATGGTGGGGCGACTGGCCGATGATCCTCTACACGTTCTTTGAAGGAAACGCGGAAGCGCTCAAGGGAAAAACGCTGATCCCGTTCTCCACGCATGAAGGCAGCGGACTGTCCGGCTTTGATAAAAAGCTGATGAAAGCATGCCCCGAAAGCACGGTTCTGAAGGGACTTGCCGTTACGGGACGGGACGCGCAGAACGACCGCGAACGCGTGCGGCAGATGGTGAAAGATTGGCTTACGGAGCTCGGATGATCCATGAAACGCGCGCGGATCGTTCTTGATTTTGTCATGACGGCGCTGCTGCCGGTGCTGACGGCGTATTCGCTTGTCGGCGAGCTGCTGCACGAGATCTTAGGGACCGCGATGCTTCTGCTGTTCATTGCGCATCACATTCTGAACCGTAAGGCGACGGGCGCCATGTTCAAAGGCAGACAGAGCGCGGAACGTGTGTTCGGCACGGCAGTCGATCTTCTGCTCTTTGCCGTGATGATCGCGCTGCCGCTGTCCGGGATCGTACTGTCAAAGCACCTCTATACATGGCTGCCGCTTTCCGGACTTTCCGCACTCGCGCGTACGATGCATTTGCTTGCGTCCTACTGGGGATTCGTGCTGATGAGCGTGCATCTCGGGCTGCATCTCAATCGGTTTCTGCCGAAGCGCAGGAGCCCGAAAATCGTCCTTTCCGTCATTCTCTCGCTGATCGCGGCTTACGGCGTATACGCGTTTATCAAACGCGACATCGGATCCTACATGTTCCTGAAAACACAGTTCGTGTTCTTCGATTTCGACGCGCCGCGCATCCTCTTTTTTCTCGATTATCTTGCCGTGCTGATCCTGTTCGCGTGGGTCGGCTGCGGCGTTAAAAAACTACTGCATCATATCGGAGGAAAACACAATGGCTAATCTGATTCTCTATTACTCCCGCAAGGGCGAAAACTATGTGAACGGCAGCATCCGGTCTCTCAAAAAAGGCAATACGGAGATCTGCGCCGAGTTCATTCAGAAAGCGGTCGGCGGCGATCTCTTTGAGATCGACACGGTAAAGCCGTATTCCGAGGACTATATGACCTGCACCGAAGAGGCGAAGCAGGAGCTTCGCAGCAACGCGCGTCCGGAGCTGAAAAACATGCTGACCGATATTTCGGCGTACGATACGGTCTTCGTATGCGGACCGTGCTGGTGGGGGACCTTCCCGTGCGCGGTGTTCACACAGCTCGAAGCGCTTGATTTCACCGGCAAGAAGGTCGTTGCGCTGATGACGCACGAGGGCAGCGGGCTCGGACACACGGAGCGCGATCTTCAGAAGACGCTGAAAGGCGCGACCTTCGGCAAGGGCCTTGCTGTTCACGGCGCGGACGCCGCGGCAAGCGAACGCACCGTCGCAAGTTGGGCAAAAACACAGGCATGACGGACAAAGAACAGATCGAACAGCTGTATCACGATATGTACGCCGCCATGGTCAAAAAGGACCGGGCAGAGCTTTTGCGCGTGCATGACGCGTCCTTCGTGCTTGTTCACATGACCGGCATGCGGCAATCGAGGCAGGCGTATATCGACGCGATCCTGAACGGGACGCTGAACTATTATTCGGAGCAGACGGAGTCGCTTGATATCACGGTACAGGGGGATACGGCGCGTATGACCGGCAAAAGCCGCGTGACGGCTGCCGTCTTCGGCGGCGGCAGGCACACCTGGCGGCTTGCGCTGGATTTCACACTGAAAAAGACGGACGGCGCATGGAAACTCAGCGGCGCCGCCGCAGCGACCTATTGAATATTGCAGAAAGCGGGTAAACAATATGGACTATCGTACATTGGGGAACACCGGTCTTCGCGTCTCTGTCATCGGCATGGGGTGCGAGGGCATGAACGAGGAAAACTGCGGCATGGCGGTGAAGCTGTTCGATGCGGCGGAGCGGCTCGGGATCAACTATTTCGACCTTTACGCCTCCGATCCCGTTCTTCGCGCGGCGATCGGGAACGCCCTTTCGGGCAGACGCGACCGATTTATCATTCAGTCGCATCTTTGCTCGATCTGGAAGGACGGGCAATACTGCCGTACGCGCAACCTTGCGGAAACGAAGCAGGGATTCGAAGAAATGCTGCGTCTTCTCAAAACGGATCACATCGACGTCGGCATGATTCACTACTGCGACGCCATGGCGGATTGGGAGGAGATCGTAAAAAACGGCATTCTCGATTACGCAAGGGCGCTGAAAGCGGAGGGACGCATCCGTCATATCGGGCTTTCGAGCCACAATCCGCTCGTTGCGGAGCGCGCGGTCAAAGAGGGCGGGATTGAGGTACTGATGTTCTCGGTCAATCCGTGCTACGATCTGCAGCCCGCCGACGAGGACGTGGAGCAGCTCTGGAACGACGAGGCGTATGCAGGTGTGCTCACCAACATGGATCCGGACCGGCAGAGGCTGTATGAGACCTGTGAAAGTCTGGGCGTCGGCATTACGGTCATGAAGGCGTTTGCGGGCGGCGATCTCTTAAACGCAGCGCTTTCACCCGCGGGTGTCGCGCTGACCGCGCATCAATGCATCGCATATGCGCTGTCGCGCCCTGCGGTGTCGGTGGTGCTTGCCGGCGCGCACACGGTCGAACAGCTGGAAGAAAGCGCGGCATACTGCGAAGCGAGCGAAGAAGACCGCGACTATGCCGCGGCGCTGGCGTCGTTTCCCCGTATTCATTGGGAAGGGCATTGCATGTACTGCAGCCATTGTGCGCCGTGTCCGATGGAAATCAGCGTTGCGGACGTAACGAAGTTTCTGAACCTTGCCGAGGCGCAGCCGTCCGTCCCGGAGACCGTGCGCGAGCACTATAAGGCGCTTTCACATCACGCGGAGGAATGCATTCAGTGCGGCGCGTGTGAAACGCGCTGCCCGTTCGGCGTCTCCGTGCGGGACAACATGCAAAAAGCAGTCAGTGTGTTCGGATACTGAGAATCATAGGAACGATTCAAAAAGCGACGTCTGCCGAAAAAACGGCAGACGTCGATCCGGCTTAACGGTTGTAAGGCAACAGGCAACACATAGAATGAGCCGCATAAGCGCGCTGCAGACGCGCACACAAACACATGGGAGGAAGAACGATCACATAAATCCGTCAAATTCAGCGACATGCGCGGTGAATTTGACTCCTTGCAGCACCCGCCGCTCGGTGCATCTTTGCTGCATAAGCGGGGGCTGAAAAACCGGGGGATGTTAAGAAAGTTCAAAGTGTGTCATCCTGAGGAGCATTTATGCGGCGAAGGATCTGAAAAACAGCGGTTTTACTGCTTTTTTGAAGAGATTCTTCGCCTTCCACTTCGTTACAGCGGAAGATCGCGCGCTTCCCGCGCGTGCCATGCTCAGAATGACAGGACTTTTTTCACAGCCCCCTCTGTACGCGCATCCAAAGCCTTCCCCGGTTGATGGAAAGGTGTCACGACAAAAGAATGAC
>CAMNHT010000083.1 GCA_946539625.1 uncultured Clostridia bacterium
GAAATCCTTCCGCGTTGCCCTGGGCGTCGTCGCCGAATTTCTGGAGAAGCGAGAGATGGACGTCTACCTGTCCGTGTTCGACCCGAAGGCCGCCCGGCCCGACCCCATCGATTACGCGGCTCTGCTCGCCACCGTAAACGCTCAGGGTCGGGGCCTTTTGGACACGCCGGAAGACGAGTCGCCCGTGGAGGACGAGCTGCCTTCGCTGGAGGACATGCTCTCCGGCACGGATGAAGCGCCAGACATGAAAGCGCCCGCGCCGAAACCCACGCAGTCTTCTACCCCTTCTCCGACTCCATCTCCCACGCCTACGCCGACGCCCACGCCGACGCCCACACCCACGCCGACGCCTACGCCGACGCCCACACCTACGCCGACGCCTACGCCGACGCCGACGCCCACGCCTACGCCTACGCCGACGCCGACACCCACACCCACGCCGGCGCCCACGCCGGACACACACGTCAAGCCGAGTTTTGTGGAGTGTGCCCCGGTGCATTATTACGACGATTTCCCGTCAAACGGCGAATACCGGGTTGCGTTCCTGCTCGATCTCCATGATCTGAAGGGCGGAACGGCGACAGCGACGCTGTACAGTGACGAAAGCGGCGACTTTGCGTCCACCGGCGAGACGGTGACCTATGTCCCGGACGATCAGGACGAGTGGATGTCCGACGATCTCTATTACTTCCTCGACCGCGGCACTGCGTCCGGCGCCGCAGCAAATATCAAGATCGTTATCGACTACACCTACCCGGACGGCGGCTCCGACCGGATTGAATCGCCGGAGATGTTCGTATACAGCGGCACCTTTGTCACCGCATCCGGTGCAAACGTCACGAACACGGCGGATGGATCCATCCTGACGTTGACATTCACGATCGACGGCAATCTGGTCGATCTGAGCGCGATCGACCTCAACAACGCATATTATTCCGTCTTCCGCGTGATCGATGACGACAACGAGGAATATGTGTCGCTGCCTGCGCCGACAGTGGAACAAAACGGCGACACCGTCAGTTACATTTTCGTTCTGACGGATGTTCTGCCGCCGGGACAGTATAAATACGATATCGCCTTGTATTATGATGATTGGGAGGGTTATACAATTGAAACGTTCAACATCGGCTAAAACGGCTAAAAAGCAAAGACGCAGGGGCATCGGCACTGTCATCGGAGCCGCGGTCGCAATCATCCTCATTGTTCTGCTGCTGAATCCGCAATGGATTCTGAAGCCGGAAAAAGCGAAGGAGTTTCAGGAGATCACGAAGGAACACTTCCTGATCAACGGCGACATCGACGTATCGGCGACACGGCTTCTGAACGTTCTGCTCGCTGTCTGCATCGTTTTCCTCATCTATATCGTGCTTCGCTGTGTGCTCGATCTGCTCGGAAAGCGAAGCAATCGCGCAGCGTCGGTCACGACGCTTTTCAAAGGACTTCTGAAATACGCCGCCGTGATCGTTGCGGTCATCTGGGGACTGGGCATCCTCGGCGTCAACATGACTGCGGTCTTCGCCGGTGTGGGAATCATCGGTCTCGCGCTCGGGTTCGGCGCGCAGAGTCTCATCGAGGACATCATCACCGGCTTTTTCATCATCTTTGAAGGGCAATACGGCATCGGCGATATCATCGTGCTCGATGATTTCCGCGGCGTCGTCCGCAGCATCGGCGTTCGTACTACCGTCCTCGAAGACGCCGGAGGCAACCTGAAGATCGTCAACAACTCCGACATCCGGAACCTCCAGAACCGCTCCCGCAACACTTCGCTCGCGATCTGTGAGGTCGACGTTGCGTATGACACCGATTTGAAGGCGCTCGAAAAAATGCTCCCGCCGGAGCTTGACCGCATGTTTGAAGAGCACGACCAGTACCTTGCCGCGCCTGATTACCTGGGCGTTGAGAAGCTCGGTGAAAGCGGCGTGTGTCTCCGGTTTGCCGTTTCGTGCAGAGAGGAGGATTTCTTTGTCGCCAAGCGTCTTCTGGCGCGCGATCTCCGCGTGCTGTTTGCCGAAAAAGGAATCGAAATCCCGTTCCCGCAGGTCGTTGTGCACAAGGGCGACTGACTCCCCGCCGTAAAAAACAGGGGATCCGATATGCAAACAAACAGAATCATTATTCGCAATGAAACCGAAAAAGACTTCCGCGCGGTTGAAAACCTCGTACGAGAAGCCTTCTGGAACGTCTACCGCCCCGGCTGTCTCGAGCATTACGTCATTCACGTTTTGCGCGACGATCCGGCGTTTGTCAAAGAACTTGATTTTGTGATGGAACTGGACGGCAGGCTTATCGGGCAGAACATGTTTATGAAGACGCGCATCGACGCCGACGACGGCAGACAGATCGAGGTCCTCACGATGGGACCGATCGGCATCACGCCCGAATTAAAGCGGCAGGGATACGGCAAAAAGCTGCTCGATTACTCGCTTGAAAAGGCAAAAGCGCTCGGCTTTTCCGCGGTGCTCTTTGAGGGAAACATCGGATTTTACGGCAAATCCGGCTTTGACTATGCGCGAAGCTTCGGCATTCGCTACCACGATCTCGAAGAGGGCGAGGACGATTCGTTCTTCCTCTGCAAGGAGCTGATTCCGGGCTGTCTCGAAACCGTCACCGGCGTCTATCAGACGCCCGCGGGCTATTATGTGGACCCGGACGAAGCGGAACGGTTCGACGCGTCCTTCCCGAAGAAAGAAAAACTGGTGCTCCCCGGACAGCTTTTTTCCTGATAAAACCGTCCGGAAGCACCGATCGATACCGTTGATGCAGCAAAAGACGCGGCGGATTTTTTCCGCCGCGTTTACCGGTTCAGGATCCGGGAAAACGCCTTTGCGGTTCTCAGATCCGGGTCTTTGAAATGATTGCCGGGATTCCATTCGAGCACGCAGTCCGTACCGGCTGCTTTGAGAAGCGCATGCGCTTCCCGGATCTTTGCGCCGACCGTTGCCATTACGGGATTGCGGGTTCGTTCCTCGCGGTCGCCGAGGCTCAGATAGACGCGCCGCGTTCGGATCGCATGCGTTTTCATGTAGTCCGAAAAACCCGGAAACCACAGGGACGGGGACGCCGCCGCAACCCCGCAGAACACGTCCGTCCGATACGCCGCCCACAGCGCAAACAGTCCCGCAAGCGAATACCCGCCGATGCAGTACGTTTTTGCCGGATCGGAACACAGCTTCAGAATTTCCTGCAAAAACGCAGCCGCGCCGCCCGAAAAGCCTTCGGTTCCGAACACCGGCGGCGCTTCCCACGGCGAAAGATCCGCGTTCCAGTCGCCGACTCTGACCGCAAGCAGACAGAAGTCCGGCGCGGTTTTTCGGATTGCTGCGACCTCGCTTTCGATCACGGCAAGGTCGTGATCATCGACCGGCTGTATCAGGATCCGTTTCGACGCCGGATCGCCGAATGTAAAAATCTGCATCTTTCTCTCCTTCAAAAACCGAATACCGTGTGCCGGTGATATAAGGGCTTCTTGAGACTCACCGTTCGTTGACAAGCTTTCCGGTCATGTGCTCCGGCGTCAGCGAAAACAGCAGCGTCTTTGCGCCGAACGCCTCGATCTCGTGTGCGATATAGGCTTCGTCGTCGGTGAACTTCCGCGAAAGCGCAGCCGCGATGCGGCAGGTCGTTTCCGGATCCTCGATCAGTTCGACCCGTCCGAACACGATGACCGAACGGATGTTCTTCGCCCATTCGCCCTCGCGCACAAACCCCTCGTCGTACACGCAGAACGACGCCTTGCTGCACCGCTTCAAAGCATCGATCTTGTGCCCCGTTTTGCCTCCGTGAAAATACAGCTTGCCGTCCGCTTCCGAATAGTAGTGATTCATCGGCTTGCCGTACGGATAGCCGTCGTCGCCGAGCACGGACAGCACGCCGCGCGGCTCGCTTTTCAGAATCGCGATGCAGGTCTCTTTTGAAAGCGCCTGTTTTTTGCGAACCAGTTCCCGAAACATGCGGACGCCTCCTTATGCCTCGAAGCGCTCGATGACCGTTTCGTTCACATACTGTTTCTTGAGTTCGGAAAGCCGCTTCAGGTGCGCGGTCTGTCCGTGCGAGCGAAGCGCATCCGCGTCCTCCCACTTCTCCAGCAGCAGCAGATCGCCGTTGTCGTCATACGGCAGGTAATACGCGTATTTGAGGTTGCCTGCTTCCGCGCGGCTCGCTTCGTCGATGCCATCCCTTTGAATCGCTTCCAGAAATTCCTCCCTGAGATCGGGCTTGCATTTGTAGGTCACATTCAGTACGATCATGGCTTTTCCTCCCGGCATCTGTTTTTTAATGGGTTTCGCCGCAGGTTTTCCGCGACAGTTTATTCTACCACAGTTCCCCGCAGATTGCCATGCCTTCCCGAAGGCACATTGCAAAAAGAGCCGTTCAGCCGCTTTTGCGGTTCTGAACAGCTCTTTGTGATTCTGCGCGGGTTATTCCGTCCGGCGCCAGAGATACAGTCCCTCGCTTGCGGCAAGCGTGCGAAGGAGCAGCAGAAGCGCCTCGTCCGGGTTGTACACGGTGAGGTAGGTATCGTCCGGATCGGACACGATCAGGCTGTCCCGGGTCCGGATGCAGACATACCGCGTCCGGATCGCTTCGGCGATCCGTTCCGGCGCGGGGTTCATTTCCGTCTCTTCATCGAGCGAAATGCCGAGATAGCAATTCAGCTTCAGAACAAGGTTGATCTTCTTCTGCGCAACGGCGGACCGCTGCGGTTCCGTGCGGTAATACCGCTCGACTGCAAAGTAATTGCCGGGGCTGTTCGCGTTGACGCGTTCCGGCAGGATGTCGATGATCCGGTACGGCGCTTCCAAAAGCGCGTCGATGGTTTGTTCCATAGGCAGTTATGCGCGCTCCGCGATTTTGCGCGCGACATAGACGCCGCTTGCCGAGGCGTGCGAAAGCGAGTGCGTGACGCCGCTGCCGTCGCCGATCACGTAGAGCCCCTTGTGCTTCGTTTCGAGGTTTTCACTCAGCTCCACGTGCATGTTGTAGAACTTGACCTCGACGCCGTACAGCAGCGTATCGTCGTTCGCCGTGCCCGGCGCGATCGCATCCAGCGCATAGATCATTTCGATGATGCCGTCCAAGATCCGCTTCGGCATGACGAGCGAAAGGTCGCCGGGCGTCGCCGCAAGCGTCGGAATCGTGAAGCTCTCCGCAATGCGCTTCTCGGTGGAGCGCCGTCCCGCAATGAGGTCGCCGAACTTCTGCAGCATCACGCCGCCGCCGAGCATGTTGCTTAGCTTTGCGATATTTTCCGCGTACGCCGTGCTGTCGTTGAACGGCTCGGTAAAACGCTTTGAAACCAAAAGCGCAAAGTTCGTGTTCGGCGTATGCAGGGCGGGGTCCTCATAGCTGTGTCCGTTGACGGTCACAATGCCGTTGGTGTTTTCGGTGACGACCGCGCCGTGCGGATTCATGCAGAACGTGCGGACGAGATCGCCGTATTTTTCGGTGCGGTAGACGATCTTGCTCTCATAGAGTTCGTCGGTGAGATGCGAAAAGATCTCCGCGGGAAGCTCGACGCGTACGCCGATGTCGACGCGGTTGCTCTTTGTTTCGATGTCGAGCGCTTTGCACACGCTTTCCATCCATTTCGAACCGCTTCTGCCGACCGAGATCACGCACTGACTGCAGGTGTATTCCTGATCCTTGGCAAACACCGCAAAGCCGTCGTCGCGCTTTTCGACGGCCGTCACCGGCGCGTTGAAGAAAAAGTCGACCTTCTCCTTCAAAAGCGCGAACAGATTTTCAAGCACGACGTAATTCTTATCCGTGCCGAGATGACGCACCGACGCTTCCAGAAGATGCAGCTTGTTCTCGAGACAGAGCTTTTTGATGTGCGAATTTGCGGTGGAATAGAGTTTCGTTCCCGCGCCGCCGTACGCCATATTGATCGAATCGACGTATTCCATGAGCTCGGTCGCCTTCGTTTTTCCGATGTACTCGTGCAGACTGCCGCCGAACTCGTTGGTGATATTGTATTTGCCGTCGGAAAACGCGCCCGCGCCGCCGAACCCGTTCATGATCGCGCAGGTACGGCAATGCACGCATGCCGTGATCTTCTCCCCGTCGATCGGGCACTTGCGCTTTTCCAGGGGATTGCCCGCTTCAAATACGGCAACCCGGTATTCCGGCTTCAGCTTCATCAGCTCGTATGCGGTAAAGATCCCGCCGGGACCCGCCCCGACCACGATCACGTCGCACTGTTTCATATGTGTTTCCTCCGTCAGCACATAT
>CAMNHT010000084.1 GCA_946539625.1 uncultured Clostridia bacterium
CGGGAAAACCATGAGCCGTTCTCTTTCGGCGGCTCAGTCGCAATCGGGATCCATTCGGGCTCGGACGAGGGGGACGTTGTTTGCAGAACCGGTGAAGCGGCCGGCGTTTCTTCGGAAATGATCAGGATCGGTTCTTCGGTCGGTTCCGGCGTAGGCGGATAGGTATATTCATCCGCGATGAGATCGCCGCGGAACACGATTTCTCCGTTGAACGTGACGGCGGCAGAGCCTGCGACCGCGCCGATCGCAGCGGAATAGGAATCGACCGAAACGGAAACGTATTTCTCCGGGAACGGGTCGCGCGCAAAGAGCTCCGCCTGCCAACGCGGCAGCGTGAGCGTATCGGTTGTATTCCACTGTATGCGATACAGAATCTCCGTAGCAAAGGTCCGATCGGGATCGGGGGAGACGGCGTACGTTTCCGGCAGACAGCGGCGCACGAGATCGTCGGCGTTCAGCGTCACCGTATCGTTCTCAAAGGCATAATCGAACAGCTTGATCGCGTCATAAAATCGCTGTGCTGCATAGCTGTCCTTTTCACGTCCCTTGGCATTGTCCGGCGCGTTTTTCCCGTGCAGCAGAACAAGCAGATACACGGTATCGCCCTTTTGCGCGGCGGCGACAAGACATTTTCCCGCAAGGTGCGTATCGCCGGTTTTTACGCCGATCGCGTATTCGTAAAGGCAGGAATACGGTTTATATGTGTTCGCGGTCACGTCGCGTAAAAGCCGGTTTGCGTTCCGCAGTATGAGCTCCCGGCCGTCCGTGGAGATCGCGCGATATTCCGCTGTTGCGACGATCTCGCGGAACGTATCGTTTTCAAACGCGTATGCCGTCAGAAGCGCAAGGTCGCGTGCGGTCGTATAATGTTCGGAATGATGCAGCCCGTGCGGGTTCATATAATGCGTGCCCGTCATTCCGAGCTCTTTTGCTTTCTCGTTCATCAGGTCCGCAAATCCATCAACGCTGCCGCCGATATGTTCGGCAATCGCAATTGCCGCGTCGTTACCGGACGGAAGCATCAATCCGTACAAAAGATCCATCAGTGGATATGTCTCACCCGGTTTCAGCCCCATCTTGGAGTTCCGTTCCGAAAGATTGCAGGCGCGCTTGCTGATTTTGACCGGCTCGTCAAACGCGCAGCGTTCCAGCGCAAGAATGCATGTCATGATCTTCGTCGTACTTGCAGGATATCTTTTGACGTCCACATTGCGCTCCAATCCAAGGACAGCACATGTCGGATCGTCGAGACGCACCAAAAATACAGTGTCCTCCGCAAGCGCCGTGAGGTCGAATCCTGTCGATTCGTTTGTTTCGGCTGTCCCGCGGAACGGAAGCAGCAAAACGCTCAGGAGCAGGCAGAGGACGATGCGTTTCATATGGACTCCTTATCTCCGATCATCATACAGACCGGATTCGCGCGCACGCTGACGCGCTCTTCGCCGGGCGGCGGCACGTCTGCGCTTTTGTTCGGCACGCAGATACAGGATAAACAGCACAACACAGATGATCAGAAGCACGAAAACAACGATCAGAACGATCGGAAGCCATTTCATATCTTCAGGCAAGCCGCAGCCGCCGGTTTCTTCGACGGAAATGACGTCGTTCGGATTCAGACTTGAAACATTCGCTTCGCCGATCAGTTCGCCGGTGATCGCGGCGGGATTGCTGCCCGCGGGATCAGCTTCAACGGGAGAAAGGCCGGTTTGCGCCGATCCTTCCTTTACGCTGCGCTCGGCAAGCAGATTCACGCTGAGAAGCGTCTTGCCGTTATAGACGTATGCGACGCTGCCGATGACGGTGCCTTCGCCGATCGGCGCGTAGACATTCGTGAACAAGGGGCTCGCTTCAAGCTTGATATCGGTGACGTCAACGTCAGGATCGGCCTGCATGACGGAGATCGTTGTGTCCATGGAAAGATCCGCTTTCGCTTTCAGCACGCCGCCTTGGGAATCCTCGGCTGCAGCGTTCGGAATCGTGACCTCGAACTCGGTTTGCAGTTCCTTGAGCTGACCGACGGAGACGGATTTCATCATATCATCGAACGCGTAATCAAACAGAGCTGCCGCGTCGTTGAACCGCTTGATGTTGTATCTGTCTTTCTGCTGATCGTTCCAGCCGTCGTTATATTCCGGATCGCCGATCGTTCCGCCGAACAGAACGGCGATCATCGTGACGCCGTTGCGCTCTGCGGCGGCGATCAGGCACTTGCCGGCCTTCGTCGTATCGCCCGTTTTGACGCCGATCGCGTCCGCATAGAGGCAGGATGCAGGATTGGTCAGCGTCTCGGTAACAGGCGCGTCGACCAGCATGCGGTTCGAGTTTGTCAGAGTGATCTCCTCGGGGCCGGATTTTGCCGTATACTGCTGCGTTTTGACGATTTCGCGGAACATATCTTTTTGCGGGCTTTCGTTCAATGCGTACGCGGTCAGGATCGCCATATCGCGCACGGTCGTATAGTGATTGTCGTTCTGCTTTCCGTGCACCGTGACAAAATGCGAATGTGTCATGCCGATCTCTTTTGCCTTCGCGTTCATCATCTCGGCATACGCTTCCGTACTGCCGGCGATATGTTCCGCGATCGCGATCGCCGCGTCGTTGCCGGAAGGCAGCATCATACCGTAAAGAAGATCCCGAAGCGAATACTGATACCCTTCTTTAATGTTCATCAGCGAATTTCCGCGTCCGAAATTGACCGCGTTGTGCGAGATCGTTACCATATCGTCGAGATTGCCGTTTTCGAGCGCAACGATGCAGGTCAGGATCTTCGTCGTACTGGCGGGGTAAACCTGCTTGTCCGCTTCCTTTTCGATGCCGCGGTAAGACTTCTCCGGAGAATCGGCGTTTACAAGGATATAATAAGGCTCATAGATACTGCTCGTGTCAAACGTCTCGGCAGAAGCGGTGTGTTGAAATACAAAAGAAACGCATGTCAGAAGAAGTGCAGCGGAAAGAACGAGGGAGAGGAATCTCTTCATGTTTATAAAAACCTTTCGGATCAAATCAGTTTACGGTAACAGTTTAAAGGCATTGACCTTGCTTGTCAATGCATAAAACTGTTGAAAAATTGTGAATAATACAGAACTAATGCGAATCGGAAAAAAGAATCCTCGCGGATATTTCGTCATCGGTGAGCGTCAGCAGCGCAACGCTCGGACCCTTCGACGTGCGCGGGCGGGAGAGGGAACCCGGATTCAGCAAAAGGACGCCTTCGACGGTCTCCTCGGAGGGAACGTGGGAATGACCGAACAGCACCGCGTTCGCGTCAGCTTCCTTCGCCGCGTACAAAAGCGACAGCCTGCCGGTCACGGTATGCCCGTGCAGCAGCAAAAAACGTTTGCCGTGCCAGTTGACCGTATAGGTCAAAGGCGCATCGAAAAACGGATCGCAGTTTCCGCGTACGGCAACGAATCCGCAGTTCAGCCGCGCGGCAAGCGGCGCGGCGTCCTCCGCGTGATCGCCGAGATGCCAGAGCGCGTCGACGCCCGAAAGACGCTTTTCGAACAGCGCAATATTTTCGATGGAGCCGTGGGAATCAGATACGATCGCGATCTTCGACATCCAGCGCCTCCCGTAAGAGCATCAGCGCGCGTTTTCTGTGACTGATCGAATTCTTTTCATCGGCGGAAAGCTCGGCAAAGCTCTTGCCGAACGGCGCATAAAAGAAATACGGATCGTAACCGAAGCCGTTCTCACCGCGCGCTTCATGCAGGATAGTGCCTTCGACCTCGCCCTGTACGGCGATCGGTTCGTGTCCGATCCTTGCAAGTGCAATACAGCAGCAGAATCGCGCCGTGCGCCGATCATCCGGAATGTCCACGAGAAGGCGGATGAGCTTTGCATTGTTTGCGGCGTCGTTATGCGCTTCACCGGAAAACCGCGCGGAAAAGACGCCGGGCGCCCCGTCAAGCGCGTCCACGCAGAGCCCGCTGTCATCCGCAAGCACAGCGTCGAACCGTCCACGCACGAACGCAAGCGTTTCGACCGCTTTTTTCAGCGCGTTCTCACGAAAGGTCAGGCCGTCTTCCACGACCTCGTATTCGATGCCCGCATCCCGCATCGTTACGATTTCCGAAAAGCTGTCCGTTAAGATCTCACGGATCTCACGCGCTTTGTGCGCGTTGTTGGTGGCAAGTAAAAGCTTCATTTGTCCTCCCCGACACGGTACGGTGCGATCGCGTCGAGCGACGGCGTCACGTACAGCGTGTGCTGATGAAAATAATTGACAAACCCCGGCCGAGCGCCGGAAGGTTTTTTCACATATCGTACCTGCGTATAATCGACCGGTACATTTTCGGAAGCGGACGCGCCGGAATGATAAGCGGCGATCGCAGCGGCAAGATGCAGCGCTTCACGCGAAGGCTGCGTGGTATTCAGAATCACATGCGACGCAGGCACGCCCTTTGCGTGCAGCCAGATCGCACTCGGATCGGAGCTTCGTACCAGCCGATCGTTCTGCAGGTTGTTTTTGCCGACAAAAACGTCGATCCCGTCGGGTATGCGATAGTGCAGCGGACGGCTTTGCGCGGATTGCGGTGTTCTGCGCTGTTCCGTCTGTTCGCGAATGTATCTCTGACGGATCAGTTCTTCACGGATTTCAAGAAGCTCCTCACGCGTCGTACAGGCCGATACATTCAAAAGCTGTCCATTTAGATAATCGAGCTCGGCTGAAAGCGATTCGACCTGTTCAAGCGCGAAAGCGCGGGCCGCCTTGTTCTTTCGATAGCGCTTAAAGCAGCGCTGTGCATTCTCCGCGACGGAGTACTTCGGATCGAGCGGGATCTCAACAGGCTTCGGCGGATCATCATAATAATTCGGTACGGTTACGGACCTGCTTCCGGCGGGCACGCCGTGAACGCCGAGCAGAAGCTCGCCGAACAGCTTATCGCGTTCGACCTGCGTCTCGTCGCCGATCGTTTTCATACATTCGGAAAGCTTCTTTTCCGTACGCTTGCGCGCATGGTCAAGCACGGTACGCAGAGAGGTCCGAAGCTTTGTCAGGATTGCCTGCTCATCGCGCGAACGATAGAACAGTTCCTGCGCTTCCATGACGGAGAAGCAGGGGATGAAGTCGATATTCTGCGGGTGAAACGGCAGTACGCCGACGCCGGGAATGACGGAGGGCTCGAATCGGTTTTCTTTCAGCGATGTAAACGTATCGAAAATTGCTTCGGCGACGCGATCGCTCGGCGTGCCGTCCTTTACGATCTGCTCTGCGCAAAGCCGTGAGACGCCGTGAAATGCGTCGGAAAGCCATTTGCCGGGTATGCGTCCGGAAGCGATCGCGGCGATCTCGTCGATCGTTGCCGTGAAAGGATCCAGCTTTTCCGTTTCGGGCGGATCCGTATACGCAACATTCGGCAGCGAAATACGGGCGGCATTTTCGCCGATCCCGAAGTGCCGCAAGCAGTCGATGATCGTGCCGCTTTCGTTGACAAGGAACAAATTGCCGTGTCTGCCCATCAGTTCAACGATGAGACACATCTCCACGGTATCCATCAATTCGTTCCGTCCCGAAAGGGAGAAAACAGCGATGCGGTTCAGTCCCTTCTGCGTGATCGAAACAATGCGGCAGCCGATGAGGTACTTGCGCAGCAGCATACAGAAAGCGGGAGCCGTTTCCGGGTTTTCATAATTCTTTGTGACCGTCTGAATGCGTCCGTTCTCGGCATGGATGCAAAGCATCAACTTTACACGCCCCGCGTTCGGCGCGTGTATATGCAGGATCACAATGTCTTTGTCGGGCTGCTGTACCTTGTCGATCCTTCCGCCGACCAAAGGCTGCAGTTCATGCACGCATGCGTGCAGGGTGAATCCGTCCGTAGCCATAACCACTCCTATCCATTCTATTCTAAACGTCCCCGGGCGGGAATGCAAGAGAAAAAGAAAAGCGTCCTTTTACGGACGCTATGTCATGCGAATACCGGGGTTCAGTTGTTTGCTGCTGCGAGCTTCTTTGCCAACTGTGCCTTTTTGCGATCGGCTGCGTTCTTATGGATAACGCCCTTCGCGGCAGACTGGTCAACGGTCTTGACAGCCGCGAGATAAGCTGCCTGTGCAGCTTCCTTATCGCCGGACTTCAGCGCTTCATCAAAACGACGGACAGCAGTCTTGAGTTCGGACTTGTCCATGCGATTTCTGAGGTTTTCACCAACGGAAGTCTTCGCACGCTTCATAGCGGACTTGATGTTTGCCAAAGCATTTCACCCCCTGTAAGATTTG
>CAMNHT010000085.1 GCA_946539625.1 uncultured Clostridia bacterium
AGGCGCATGCCGCCGTCGCGGTCGCAGGCGATAAGATACGCGTCTCCGCGCGCATTATAAACGACAAGCGGCGAAGAGACGTAGTCGGCGCCGCCGGTCTGCGTGATCTCCCAGCGCACGGCGCCTGTGTTTCTGTCAAACGCCATGATCTTTCCGCCGTATGTGTAGTTGACATTGCCTTCTTCGTCGGTCGTCTGCACGGTCAGTCCGTAGAACGAGCAGATCAGCAAATCGCCGATCGTGCCGTGCCCGATGTGCGGTGTGGACTTAGAACCGCCCTTCATGTTCTTTGCCGTGGTGGGATCAAGAATCTGCACGAACTGCTTGTTTTCCCAGACGATCGCGCCGGTGAGCGCGTTGATCTTGCGGACGTAGCAGTAGCCGTAGCCGTTCTGAAGCGAAGGATCCTGCTGATCCGTCTGCGACACGGTGTATACGTAGACCGTGCCGTCGTTTCCGTCCTCTTCGAGTACGGGCGTCGCGTCGGAATCGCCCCCGACGTCGGTGACAAACTGCAGCTTCAGTGTGTTGAGATCGACGCACTGCAGGTATCCGCCGTTATCGGTGAGGTACAGATAATTCCGGAAAGCGGAGACCGAGGATTCAAAACCGTATGCGCGCCTGCCCGCCTGTGTAACGCTTGTATAGTCGGATCCGGAATAGCGGTATTTGACCTTGTCGCCGGGGCTGATGGAAAGCGTGCCGGTTTCGGCGTCGTAGCGCGTGTTGAGTTCGATCAGGTACAGAACGCCGTTCTCGCTCGGCCAAATCAACGTATCTTCGATGATCAAAGGGCTCGAATCGAACGCTGACCAGTCGCTGCGGCGCGCGGTGTAGTCCTTGCCGGAAACGATCGTCTCATAGGTGTTGCTGCAGAGATTGACAGCGAAAGCCGTAGACCGGTTGCTGTTGGGCTCACTTTGCGTTCCCTGTCCGATATACAGCATCGGAATGCCTCGCGGATCGAGCGAAGGGGTACCGAACATCGGCGCATTCAGAAGGATCGGCTCACGCGTACGGTTGCCGCTTTCGAGTTCATAGAAATAGATATTACCGTCCGAGCCGCACAGGATGACTTCCGTAAGCGTGTCATTCGCCTTGAATTCGTCGCGCACGCCGAGCGTTTTCAGTGTCTGTCCTTCCCACGTCACGATCAGCGGCTGACCGGTCCACGATGCGCCGGCAAAGCCGTTTGCGGAGCCGATGGCAAATGACCAGACCTGCTCGAGCGTCTGCATCGTCACGCGCGCCGTACCGTAAGCAAAGCCGCTGCGGTAATTGTTGCCGGCAAAGGTCGTGATGCCCTTGACATCTGTATAGTCCTGTCCTCTGCCGAACGAGAACGCGTTCTCATTCGGGTTTGAAGAATAGCTGTCGTCACGGTTGTTTTTGCGGATCTCGTAAGTAAAGCCGAAGTTCGAGGGTTTTGCGTTCTCGGCGGGTTCCACGGTGTATGAAACGGAATCCGAAAGTGTCGGCGGATCGGGGATCACGGACGCATCGGTCGGTGATTCGGTCGTCTGCGACTGCGGCTTTTCGCCCGGTTCGTCGGCAGGGTTTGTCTCGATCTCCGTTGCAAAGGACAGCGCGTCCTGCGTTTTTCCGCAGCCGGAGCCGCTCTTTTTAGGGATCGTATCCCTAAGCCCCACGGCAAATATCAAAATAACGACGGCGATCACCAGGATAAACACCGACGCGCAGAACATGATGAATTTCGGACTGATCGTCCGCTGCTGCTTTCTTGCCATGCTATGATGATACCATAATCCCGCATTCCGCGCAACGCCGAAAATGCAAACTATTTTCGACATTTCCGTTAATAAAGGGAAATCCCCCTCCGCGGGATGCGGAAGGGGAATCGATCTGTATAAGTTAGATTGAAAGCCGTTTACCTGTTATATACAGCACATCAATCCGTCAAATGCAGCGACATGCGCGATGCATTTGACACCTTGCGCCGCGCGACGTCCGGTGGATCTTGACTCCACGGGCATGGGGTAAACTTCACCGAAATCCTGATTTCGGCGAAACCGGCAGGTCAGTTGATGCGGATGCCGAAGATCTTCTGTCCGCCGCGGCAGCCGACCACGAGCATGTTGCCGAACAGCGCCGGCGACGCTTCAAAAACGGTCTCCGTAGGACGCAGCGCCCCGCGCTGCTTGCCCGTCGCAGCGTCGATCAGGAAGATATAACCCTTGGAATCCGCCTGAATGATATAGCCGTTGTTCGCCGCGTCGTAAATGACCGCCGGACTGGACCACGCGTAAGCGTCCATCTCGAACTTCCAGCGTTCGGTGAACGTCTCCTTATCGAGCGCGACCAAAACGCCGGCGTCCTTGTTTCCGTACCGCGCGATCGGCACAATCACGAGGTCCTCGATATTGCTGCCCTGCCGCCCGACGACCGCGGTCGCCTGAATGCCGCCGGATACGCCGGAGACGGTGAATACCTCCAGCCCGTAATGTCCCTTGATCTCGCCGGTCATGGCGTCGATCTTGAAGAACGGCGCGATGCCCTTGTTGTTCTTGTCCTTGTTGAAATGCAGCGACGTGCCGACGTACAGGTACGCTTCGTCATCGGAAATCACATCCAGAACCGGGCTGCCGTTCGTATCGTCCTCCGTATTCGCGATCCAGACGACGCGCATCGTGTTGAGGTCGATGCACTGGAACATTCCGTCGTTGCTGGCGAGGTACAGATGTCCGTTCCATGCGACCGCGCTGCCCTCATAGCCTTGCCACTTGTGCGTCGAGTCCGCGATATCGATATCGTCGTAGATGTTATTGCAGTCGTAGCGGAACTTGACGATGTCCGACGGATTGACCGAAACCGAACCGATCTCGGGATTATAGACCGTATTCAGCTTCATCGTATAGATGATGCCGTTCTCGCCCGGGTAGATCAGCGTGTCGGTCTCGGCGTCGACGAGCGGCGCGGAGTCGTACGCGTACCACTTGCGGCGCGCAAAGGGATCGGTGCCCTGCTTGCCGAACTCATACAGCACGTTGCCGTTGATCAGCGAAATGATGAACGCGCGTGATTTCTGGTTCTCGCTCTCGTACTGATCGCCGGAGCCGCAGTACAGAAGCGGGTAACCGCGCGGGTCGATGCTGCCGGTGCCCTTGAACGGGACGTTCAGAACGATCTTGTCGCGCGTTTCCTCGCCGGTTTCGAGGTCGAGGAAATAGATATTGCCGTCCTCGGTCGGATAAATGACCTCCACAAGGTTTTCCTTCTGTTTTGCCCAATCATGAAGGTTCATGACCCTGCGCGTTTCCGCAGGCCACTGCACGATCAGCGGCTGTCCCGTCCATCCGCAGCCGGACCAGCTTCCGCTTCCGCCGCCCTTGGTGAGCGAGGAGATCGCCTTATCCCATACCTGCGTCATTTTGTATTCGGTCAGACTGACCGTGTCGGTGCTCGACATGTTTCTCCAATTGTTGCCGCGGAAGGTCAGAATGCCCTTGACCGTTTCCGCATTGTATTCGTCCGCGGACGGGAATTCGATTGGCTCCGTACGCTGGAAGCTATTCGCCATGACGTCCTCGCCTCCCGAATAAACGCCGTTTTCATATTGTCCGCCGACCTGCAGATGCGGCACGAAACCGTACTTTTCCGGGTTGGAATCCGCAACCATATACGGTGTGGGACGCGGCGTCGGCGTCGGGGTGGGAATCGCGGTCGGTACCGGCGGAATCGTTGCGCCGTTCACGTAATCCTCATAAGAGATCGTCGGCCGCGCGACGTTCTGATAGCCTTCCGGATTATCCTGCACCTGCGCGTTGTATTCCGCCTGAAGCCGTTCCTCCTCGATCAGGAACTGATTGTGCCGTTCCCTTTCTTCGTTTCTTTCCTGAATACAGCTGATCGTTGTCCATACGATCAGTGCAATCAGTACAAGTACCAGCAGCGCAAAGATCGAGATGATCACATAAAAGCGCGGCTGCACTCTTCTCCTTCTTTTTTTCTTCTTTTGCTGCGTCATAGTTCCTCCTGGTATTCGGTCCGCAGCGTATTCACCGCGGATATTCGGATCATGTCCGGGATCTTGGGATCGTTCCTGTTCGGTATTTCCCGGGCATGTGAAAGCGTTCGTTGCCAAATGAAAACGGTTCATCTTTTGGCGCGAAAATTTTACCGCATTTTTTCTCAGTCGAAGCGCAATCCTGTCGTGCTCGTTCGTTTCGGAACCGTATCTTGCGTACGGTCAGCCGATTTTTCGCAACATCTTGCGCCGCCGCCTCATTTTATCTCAAAAAAACAGCAACCCTATTCTTTTCCATCGTATTTATCATAGCATCGCGATTTGAACAAACTGCGTTATCTTTGTGAACAGTTTTGCCCGATTCTGTTGCAATTTTGTGTCAATCCGCGGTAAAACGCCGAATCTGCGGTATTTGAGCCGCCTAAACAACAAAAAGCTGCCGATCACGGCAGCTTTCAGCTTTTAATATGTCTGTTCCTTATGCGAGATGTCCCTTCGCCTTGATGACCTCGATCACGGAATCGACGTACATTTCGCAGATCTCGTTCGTGCCCGCCTCGACCATGACGCGTATGACCGGCTCTGTGCCGGATTCGCGCACGAGGATGCGGCCCGAATCGCCGAGCTCGTCGGCAACATGCTTTACCGCCGCCTGCACGTCGGGGTCGTTCTGCGCGTCAGGCTTGGACTTTACGCGCACGTTTTTCAGCACCTGCGGATAGAACACAACGGGCGCCGCGAGCTCGCTCATCGGCTTGCCCTTTGCCAGCATGACCTCCATGAGCTTCAGCGATGTCAGGATGCCGTCGCCGGTGGTCTCATACTTCAAAAAGATCGTGTGTCCGCTCTGTTCGCCGCCGATGCGGTTGCCGGTTTTGACCATGTTTTCATAGACGTATTTGTCACCGACTTTGGTCTTTTCATATTCGATGCCGACCTTATCCAGCGCCTTGTAGAGACCGAAATTGCTCATGACGGTCGTGACAACCTTGTTGTTCAGGAGCTTTCCGCGCTCCTTCATGTACAGTCCGTAGATGTAGAGCACATGGTCGCCGGTGACGACATTGCCCTTTTCGTCCACGCACAGGCACCGGTCCGCGTCGCCGTCGTAGGCGAAGCCGATATCGAGCTTGTTCTCAACAACAAACTTCTGCAGGTGTTCGATATGCGTCGAGCCGCAGTCGGTGTTGATGTTGTAGCCGTCCGGCTGGTCGTTCATCACGTAGACCTTCGCGCCGAGCGCTTCATAAACGCCCCGCGCGATCTGCCATGCCGCGCCGTTCGCAACGTCCAGACCGACCTTAACGCCCTTGAAGCTGTATTTCGAAAGCGAGATCAAAAAGCCGACGTAACGGTTTCTGCCCGCGACGTAGTCGACCGTTCTGCCGATCTCATGCCGTCCCGCGACCGGGACCTCGATCTTGCCGTCAATGTATTCCTCGACGAGCAGGATCGTCTCCTCATCCATCTTTTCGCCGTAACCGTTCAAAAGCTTGATGCCGTTGTCATAGTATGGATTGTGCGAGGCGGAGATCATGATGCCGCAGTCGAAATCGTCGACGCGCGTGATGTACGCGACCGAAGGCGTTGTGGTGACGTGCATGATGTACGCATCCGCGCCGGACGCCATCAGACCCGTACACAGCGCATACTCGAACATGTAGGAGCTCCTGCGCGTATCCTTGCCGATGACGACCTTCGCCTTTTTGTCGAGGCGCGCGCCGTAGTACCAGCCGAGAAACCGGCCGATCTTCACCGCGTGCTCAAAGGTCAGCGTCTTGTTGGCTTCGCCGCGGAAGCCGTCCGTTCCGAAATACTTGCCCATTACCGTTCCTCCTTCGTCGCTACCGTTCCGTTGTCCTTCCAGATGCTGTACGCAGGTACCACGCCGCGCACGCAGCTTGTGGGATAGACATTCGAATGCGGTCCGATCACCGTGCCGGGATTGCAGACCGCGTTGCAGCCGACCTCGACGTAATCGCCGAGCATCGCGCCGAACTTTTTGATGCCGGTCTCGATTCTTTCCGCGCCGTTGTGGACGATGACAAGCTGCTTGTCGCTCTTGACATTCGAGGTGATGCTGCCCGCGCCCATGTGGCTCTTATAGCCCAGGATGGAGTCGCCGACGTAGTTGTAGTGCGGCGTCTGCACGTTGTCGAACAAGATGACGTTTT
>CAMNHT010000086.1 GCA_946539625.1 uncultured Clostridia bacterium
CCGGTCCCATTCCCGGCAGCCGTTATTATATCCGCCTGCATGCGGGATGTCAATCACGGGCAATCACAAGGCTGAGCGCCGCATGCTGTCTCCGCCTTATCTGAACCGTTACGCTTTATAATACACTTTATACCACTCCGCAAAGTGACGAAGTCCTTCGCGGATACCGATCGACGGCGTAAAGCCGTAATCCCGTTCGAGCGCTTCGCTGTCCGCATAGGTCACGGGCACATCGCCCGGCTGCATGGGGACGAGCTCGCGATGACCTTCAAAGTCGTAATCCTCGGGAAGAACGCCGGCGCGTACCAACTCCTCCTGGAGCGTTTGAATATAATCCAAAAGGTTCTCCGGCGTGCCGCCGCCGATGTTGTAGATCGCATACGGCGGCAGCGGGAGCCCGTCTTCGCCGGTCGCTTTTTCCGGAGCGCCCTGCATGACGCGGAGAACGCCCTCAACGATATCGTCCACATAGGTGAAGTCGCGCTTGCAGTTGCCGTAATTGAAAATCTGAATGGTTTTACCCGCGACCAGCTTTTGTGTGGCGGAGAAATAGAACATATCCGGTCTGCCTGCGGGCCCGTAGACCGTAAAGAAACGCAGCCCCGTTGACGGGATATTGTAGAGCTTGCTGTAGCTATGCGCAAGGAGCTCGTTTGATTTCTTCGTTGCCGCATAGAGGGATACCGGGTTGTCCACCTTGTCGTCCGTAGAGAACGGCACCTTTTTGTTGCCGCCGTACACGGAGGAAGAGGAGGCGTAGACAAGATGCTCGACCGGATTGTGTCGGCAAGCTTCCAGAATGTTGTAGAAGCCGATCAGATTCGACTCTATATAAACGTCAGGATGGTCGATCGAATAGCGCACGCCCGCCTGCGCCGCAAGATTCACAACGATCGAGGGCTTGTAATTTGCAAAGACCTGATCGACAAGCATTTTATCTGCGATAGAGCCCTTCACGAATACGTGTTTCACCGATGAGTTCATAGCTGCCTTCTCGATCAGCGAAAGACGGTATTCCTTGAGTGTCGGGTCATAGTAATCGTTCATGTTGTCGAGCGAAATGACCGTACCGCCGCTGAGCTCTTTGATGAGCCGCAGCACAAGATTCGCACCGATAAAGCCCGGCGAGCCTGTGACAAGGATCGTTTTGTTATTCAGATCGATATGTACCTTTCCCATATTGCACCTCTTATTTCGTAATTCCGCGGTAGGTTTCCCGTACCCTTTGATAGCTTTTCAAATCTCCGATGTCGTATCGGCTGCCGGGCATCTCCATGCTGTGCATGATGCTGTGACGGCACATCCAGGCGACCAGGCTTCCCGGCGCGTCCGTGCCGCAGCCGTCCGCGATCGCGTCCTTGATGCAGGCGGCGTCTGCTTTCGTGTAGTAATAGAACGGCGGTGTACACCAATGTGATTTCGGATGCTGCGGCTTTTCTTCCAAGGAGAGAAGACGCTCATTCCCGCCGATCTCCGAGATGCCGAACCGATGCAGTTTTTCTCCGTCCGGCTCGTAATAGCGCATCGCGCAGGAAGTGCCCTTCTCGTTTATGTAACGGAGAAAGGCTGTCAGCGAGAAATCCAGCACGTTATCGCCCGCGATGATCAGCAGGTCGTCGTCAAGATGCAGTTTGTCGATCGCATACTGAACGTCGCAAACTGCGCCGAGACGGGTCTCGTTTGTGCTCGTTCCGTCGTCCACAACCGTGACGGGCGGCACGTGCGACGACGCCCATTCCGTAAAGTGCGGCGCAAACTTATGGTTGCTGATCACGATAAACGCGTCCACCGCATCGGCAGTACGGATATCGTCGATCAGCCAGTCGAGGATCGTCTTTTCCCCGACTTTCAGAAGCGGCTTCGGGAAGTTCTCCGTCAGCGGGTAGAGCCGGGTCGCGTAGCCGGCGGCAAGAATCAGACACTTCATAAGCGTTCCTCACATGGCCGCACCATCCGCGCTGTGGCAGATGTGAACGGAATACCTGTCCTTCAGATGCGGGAAGCTTCCGATATACTTTTCCGAGACATTCCGCACGATGGATTCCTCATATGCCGGGTCGATCAGTGCGAGACAGCAGCCCCGAAACCCCGCGCCGCAGAATCGACCGCCGTAAATGCCGTCGGTTTCGCGCAGGATCTCATAGAGCCGGATCTGCTCCGGCGCACCGGATTCCCAGTTATGAATACTGGACCAGCCGGATTCGAACGACAGCCGTCCATACTCTGCGATATCGCCTCTGCGCCACGCTTCGGCGCCTTGCTCGACCCGTTGTAATTCCGTGTACCAATGCTCGCAGCGCTTTGCCCACGAAAGGGGAAGCCGATCCTTGTACCGCAGGAAAATTTCATATGGTACGTTCCGTGCGTTGGATTCCGCAAACTTGCCGTACTCCATACCGGAAAACGCCATCAATGCATACACGCCGGCGCGGAGCTCGTCCACACGCGTATTATACTTCGAACCGACAAGGCTGTGTTCGAGTCCGCTGAAAAAGATCGCGGTCTTCATAGGCTTCATCTTCGGATGTGAAGGAATCAGCTCATAGCTTCCGTCCGCCGTATCGAGATACAGCAGATGATCCTTCTTTGAAAGCACCTCGCAGCTCTGGTCCAGCTTGCCGACGGATACGCCCACGTAGTTCAGCTCAGCGTCGTATGCCGTGTCGATCAATTCATACGGAGAAAGACGGATCCCGTTGACGGTACAGAGTGCGGACAGAAACGCCAGCGTGACCGCCGCGGAGGAGGAGAGCCCGCCGATCGGCAGGCTGCCTTCGATGACGCCGCAAAGCCCTGTGGTCAACGGATGCTTCTTCAAAAGCGCCCACGTCGCGCCGCGCAGATAGTCCGCCCAGTCGCTTTGCTTCGTGGTCGGTACGGAGGCAATATGCCATTGCGCACGCTTTTCAAACTGCAGGGACGTCAGCTCGATCACGCCGTTGTCCTTGGGACGGTACGCGATATGAATGCCCCGATCGATTGCAAAGCCGGTGATTTTGCCGAGGTTGTGATCCGAATGTGCGCCGATCGGGCAGACCCGATACGGACTGAAACCGAGCCCGTCGGGATCTCTGCCGTAGATCGCAGAAAAACGTTGTTCGCAGAGCAAAGCCATATCAATCTCTGCGGAACAGATCGCGCGTATAGACCTTGTCCTCGACGTCGCCGAGAACAGCAGCGTCGAAGCGGTTGGCGAGGATCACGTCGCTCTCGTGCTTGAAACGGTCGAGATCGTTGACAACCTCGAAGTCAAAAAACGTGCTGCCGTTTTCAAGCGTCGGCTCGTAGATGATGATCGGGATGCCCGCCGCCTTGATGTGCTTCATGACGTCCTGAATTGCGGATGCGCGGAAGTTATCGCTGTTCGATTTCATCGTCAGACGATAGACGCCCACGGTCTTCGGGTTTCGTGAAATGATGCTGTCGGCAATATACTGCTTGCGGATCGCGTTGCTTTCCACGACGGCACGGATCATGGACTGCGGTACGCCCTGATAGTTTGCCAAAAGCTGCTTTGTGTCCTTCGGCAGGCAGTAGCCACCGAAACCGAAAGACGGATTGTTGTAATGCCCGCCGATGCGTGGATCCATGCAGACGCCGTCGATGATCATCTGCGTATCAAGGCCCTTAACCTGTGCGTAGGTGTCCAGCTCATTGAAGTACGCGACGCGCACCGCAAGGTAGGTGTTTGCAAACAGCTTGATCGCTTCCGCTTCGGTGAGATGCGTCAAAAGCACGGGAATGCTGCTCGCGGCTTGTCCGGCGCGTTCCTCTTCGGCTCGTGCGCCTTCCAAAAGCAGGTTTGCAAACATTTGCGCTTCGGTCTTCTGTGTATCGTCGCATCCGACCACGATGCGGGAGGGATGGAGATTATCATACAGCGCTTTGGATTCGCGCAAAAACTCCGGACTGAAGATGATGTTTTTGACGCCGTACTTTTCACGGACGGATTCGGTGTAGCCGACGGGGATCGTGGACTTGATGACCATGAGAACGTTCGGATTGACCTTCAGCGTCCATTCGATTGCGTCCTCGACTGCGCTGGTATCAAAGAAATGATGCTCATCGTCGTAATTCGTCGGCGTAGCGATGATGACCAGTTCTGCACTGCCGTAAGCCGCCGCCTTGTCGGTCGTCGTATGCAGATTCAGCTTACGATTCCCTTCGCGCGCTTCGCGAAAGAACCGCTCGATCTCATCGTCTTGGATCGGACTGATAAACCGGTTGAGCTTTTCTGCCTTTTTTTCGGTGGTCGTGATCGCGGTTACTTCGTGCTTTTGAGCCAAAAGAACGGCAAGGGACAGCCCAACGTATCCGACGCCTGCAACAGTAATTCTCATTTCATTTTCCCCTTTGTATAATTGATATTCATTTAGCGATCAATCCCTGCGGAACAGATCGCGCGTATAAACCTTTTCGGAAACGTCGTCCAAAACCGGATCGTAACGGTTTGCAATAATGCATCCGCACATACGCTTGAACTTTCTGAGGTCGTTGACGACCTGGCTTCCGAAGAATGTACTTCCGTTTTCGAGCGTCGGCTCATAGATCACGACCTTTGCGCCCTTCGCCTTGATACGCTTCATCACGCCCTGGATTGAGCTCTGGCGGAAATTGTCGGAATTCGCCTTCATCGTCAGTCGATAAACGCCGACCACAACGTCCTTTTGCTTGCTTTCCTTGACAGTGGAAAACGATTCGTTGTTCCCGTACGTGCCGGCGATCTCCAAAACCCGATCCGCGATAAAGTCTTTTCGCGTGCGGTTGCTTTCAACGATCGCGGTCATCATATTCTGCGGCACGTTCTGGTAGTTTGCCAGAAGCTGTTTCGTGTCCTTCGGCAGGCAATAGCCGCCGTAGCCGAACGAGGGATTGTTGTAGTAGTCCCCGACGCGCGGATCGAGACAGACACCCTTGATGATCGACGCGGTGGAAAGCCCTTTGATCTCGGCGTAGGTGTCAAGCTCATTGAAGAACGACACGCGCAGCGCAAGGTAGGTATTGACGAACAGCTTGGTTGCTTCGGCCTCCGTATATCCCATGAACAGCGTTTCGATGGGATCCTTGATCGCGCCTTGCCGAAGCAGCGCCGCGAACGTTTGCGCCGCCTCTTCCGTGCTTTCGTCACAGCCGACGATGATGCGGGAGGGATAGAGATTGTCGTACAGCGCCTTCGATTCGCGCAGAAACTCCGGACTGAAAATGATATTGTCTGCGCCGAACATTTCCCGCACATGCTCCGTGAAGCCGACCGGAATCGTGGACTTGATGACGATCACGGGCTTGTGTTCCCTGCTTTTTGTGCTGTCCAGGATCAGCCGGATAACCGACTTGACTGCCGAACAGTCGAAAAAGTTCTGCTTCGGATCATAGTTGGTCGGGGCGGCGACAATGACGAAGTCGGCGTCCCGGTACGCCGCCGCACCGTCTATGGTCGCTTTGAGGTGCAATTCGCGCTCGCCTTTTTCGGCTTCGGAAAGATATCGCTCAATGTATTCGTCCTGAATCGGCGATTCAAAGCGATTCAGCTTTTCGACCTTTTCCGGCACGACGTCCACGATGGTTACATCATTGTGCTGCGCAAGCAGCACGGCAAGCGACAGCCCGACGTATCCCGCGCCTGCGACAGCGATCCGATATGCCTGCCCCACTGCAGACGCTTCCGCCGATGCGGACTGTTCCAGAACCTCGCTGATGTCAAACCGCAGCGCGTCGCTGAGCGCTAAAAGCTGATCCACCGACGGCGTGTACAGCCCGTTTTCCAGCCGCGAGATCAGCGCGCGGTTGATTCCGGTCGCTTTGGAAAGATGCAGCTGTGTCATCTTCAATGCCTTGCGGCGCGCGGAGACGGTCTTTGCAAGCAGCGTTTCGGACATTCTTTTCATTCATGTTCTCCTGAAAATCCACAAAAGGACGTTTGTTTCTCCTGATAACAAATCGAACGTGATTTGATCGTTGATTATTATAAATGATGATGATTCGAAATACAATAGGAAATTGTATTTTATATTACAATGAAGAAGCATTTACCATGCGTGCGCAGAAATGTTTCGGTTATTTCATCCGCATGATAAACGCGATTGACATCCCGCATGCAGGCGGATATAATAACGGCTGCCGGGAATGGGACCGG
>CAMNHT010000087.1 GCA_946539625.1 uncultured Clostridia bacterium
GCAAGCTTCGTCTCCGGCCAGAGTCTTTTCACTGCCTGCGCCAGGATGTGCGAGCCGGTGTGGCGATACGCCCAGCGTCCGTCCTCGTCTTCCCATGTGAGAAGCTTCAGTTCGCAGTCTTCATTGATCGGGCGGAACGCGTCCGCACGTTCGCCGTTGATCGCACAGCAAAGAGTTGCCTTTTTGAGTCCGTTTGAGATCGCGCCCGCAATGTCAAGCGCGCTCATGCCGTTCTCGAATTCCCGCTTGGATCCGTCGGGAAATGTAATGATCATACCGATACCTCCATGTACTTAGTAAAAATAAAACGCCCCTCGGTTTACGAGGGACGCGAATTGCGTGGTTCCACCCTGTTTGGTGCTCTTTTGCGCTGTATCGGGCACACCCGCTTTGATCCTCCGGCGGTCTTCACGCTGTACTTCGCGCGGCGCTTTCACCCTCCGCCGCTCGCTTTCCGAAGCCGATAAACGCTACTGCTTCCGAATTCGCCTCAAAGATAGAAACATTATACCACACGTTTCCGGTTTGTCAATCGAAAATTTACAATCCGACTCTCCCGCGCAAATTGACAGAAACAGTCGATTTTGGTATACTTTTACACATGAAAAAGAGGAAGAAACGGAAAATCAAAGATCCGCTGCGCTTTGCGGTCGGCGTCGCAATCATGGTGCTGATCGTGACGCTGCTTGCGTTTTTGATCGCGGCGATTTCCGGGTGCTTCCGCGCCCGGCCTGCGCCCGCCGTTGAAGAACCGGATGAGACTCCGTTGCCGACATTCGAACCGACGCCTTCCCCCTCGCCCACGCCCGAGCCCTCATGGGAGGAACAGCGCATTGCCGAGATCGAGCAATACGTCCGCGCATACGGCAATTGTCCGGACGAAGCGGCGATCGAAGCACGCATGGCGACCATGCTGATCGACCCGGATCAAAAGATGGTCGCATTTACGTTCGACGACGGTCCGCGCACCGGCATCACGTCCCAGGTGCTCGATATCTGCGAAAAATACGGCGTCCGCGCGACATTCTTCATCAAGGGCGACAACATTGCCTCCCACGAGGAAGAGCTGATGCGCATGCTGTCGCTTGGATGCGAGATCGGCAATCATACCTGGATGCACACGAACATTGAAGAGCTCTCCGCCGAAGAAATGCGGAACGAGATCGGCAGTGTCAATGACGCGATCCGGGACCGCTTCGGCTATTCGATCCGTCTGTTCCGCCCGCCGTACATCAAGTACGGCGACAAGGGCAGCGACACGCGCAATACGCTCGTCGCGCTGATGGAGGAATGGAACATGGCGATCATCAACCACACGCGCAGCACGCACGATACCTATTCAAGCTACACGGCGGAAAAGATCTACAATCGCGGCGTTCTGGAAACGGACGAGCTCGGAAAAAGCCTCGACGGGTCCATCATTCTCTGCCACGACAAGCAGCAGAAGACCGTCGACGCGTTCCGAAAGATCGTGCCGGAGCTTCTTTCCCGCGGGTATCAGCTTGTGACCGTTTCGGAGCTTTTGCACTATTCGGAAGACGGTTTCCACGCGGGCTGGATCTATTCGTCCGCAAACTGACAGGAGGACAGTATGAAGGTCAGGCTGACGATTCTTGAAAGCCGCTGCCGCGACGGACTTTGCGCCGCCGGCGACACGTTCATTGTCGAAAACATCTGTCCCCCGCTCTGTCATGAGCTTTGGAGCGTGATCTATCCGCAGGTATTCGCGCTCTTAAACGGCGCGTCTCTCGATCACGGCGACGACCGCGCCGCCTTTTTTGAAGCATCCTGTCCCGACGGCGGCCGTGTAAAGATCCGCGGCGAGCGGATCGAATGATCCCATATACCGTACAGAAAGGCAAATCAATGCGCAAACGAGTTCTTTCCTTCTTCCTGATCCTGATATTGTTTTTTGCCATCTTCCCCGTCTCGTTTGCCGAGGGTGAGAACGATCCGTCTGTTCCCTCCGCCGATGCGCAGGACGTCGCGCAGTTCGGTCCGGGTGCCGTCGTCGAACGCGACGAAAGCGGAAATCCCGTCTCCGTAAACGGCTGTCCCGTCCGGGAAGTGACAGCCGGGATCAATCTCAGATCGAACAGGGCAGCGTATCAGTACAGCGTCTGGTTTACGGATTACCCCTTCTTTCAGCCCGCAACGCAATACGACGGCAATCTTGCCGTGATGTCGCTTGCAATGGCTCTTTCCGCAAATCGCGCCATGAATCCGTCGGAGGACCTGAAAACCTGGTTCGATCCCTCGCTGCATCTTGAAAAATATCTGACCGACGCCGGATTCTCCGATATCCGCAAAGACGACTATTCCAAGGAGACCAGCATGTACACGATCTCCATGGCGATGGGCGCGCGATATATGGAGCACGAAGGTGAGGAGCCCTTCACACTGATCGCGATCGGCGTGTGCGGCGGCGGGTACGGAAATGAGTGGCAGTCCAATATGACGCCCGGAAGCGGCGAGCTGCACAAGGGCTTTCTGTCCGCGGCACAGCTCGTCATCGACCGGCTTGCGGGTTATATTCTGACGAACGGCATCGAAGGCAATATCAAGGTCTGGATCTCCGGCTTTTCCCGTGCAGCCGCCGTCTCCAATGTCACTGCGGGACTTCTTGTGCGCGACGGCATGTTTCCGAAGGAAGACGTGTATGCCTATACGTTCGCAACGCCCGCCGCGGTGCACAACGCTCCTTTGAGCGGCTATGAAAACATTTTCAATATCCTGAACCCGATGGACGTCGTTCCGCAGGTCATGCCGTATGACTGGGACTTCTCACGGTTCGGGACCGATCTCTTTATCCCCGTCACGGAGTTCTCCTCAACCGGCGACACCTATACCTACTCCCGCGCGGCGTTTGCGCGCGACACCTTCGGGATCGAGGCGAATTACAGTCCCGCGCTGAATCTTCGCATGCGTCTGCTGCTGTCCATGATCATGGACGTGGCAGAAGACCGCGCGGAGTATAACGCGCATCTGCAGCCCGCCGTCGTCGGCATCATGCAGAACGGCAACGCTTCCAACCTGCTCTCAACCGTGCGCAGCCTGCTGCTGACCGTCAAGGACAAGGGCAGCGCGGGCAGAACAAACGTGGACGCACTGGTCAACTACGTCTCCCGCGTGTTCGGCAATCTCCTGACGCGCACGGAGCTGGACGAAGCCAACCGGAATACCGGCAGCATTGTATTTCGTCTGTTCAACGAGCATTGCGAGGACGCGTACCTCGCAAACGTCGATCTGATCCGCGCAGGCGTATTCGAGGACGATACCGAATTCACCTACGTTTTCATCCGCGGCCCCGTCGATGTCACATATCTTTCCGACGCGAGCGGTCCGAACGTCAGCGTCACGCTGACTGCAAAGGGCGAGCTTTCGGCGGACAAACTCCGTTGGGAAGCAAGAGGAAACGACCCATCCGAGCTGGACGCCTATATGCATCAGCGGTACATGGAACGCATCGGCGACACGACCGTCGTTGCCGTTCCCCGCGATGCGAACATCGTCATCGGCTATGAAGCAGTGCGCAGCGGCACCGTGGAAGTCCGTTATGCGGACTGCTCCGTACACGCCGCCGCAGTTTATCACGGCGGAAGCGCTGCGCCGCAGCAGGTAAAAAAAGGCGACGCAGGCATGGCGTTCCGGTCCGACAGGGGCGTCGGCATTTCCTCGGATGACTTTGAACCGAGGGACTTTACCGCGGCGGAGATCGCGTCATTTATCGGCATCGACTCGGCCGGGCTGAACTGGCGCGTCACGCTGATGCTCCTTGCCGCGCTTGCCGGCGTCGTCGTCACGGTGCTCATCTGGGTCGGGCTGCTTCTGAACCGTACACCGAAAAAGCCCGGCGTTCCCGTCTGGCTGTGTCTCGGCGTCTTCTGCATCGCCATGCTCGAAGCGGAGCTTGCGTTCTGGTTCTTCGCGGACCATACGAATCTGCGTATGCTCTGGAAGATGATCTTAGGCGCGGCGCTTCTTGTCATCTTTCTGATCCGCCATTGGAGATCGAAGCGCACGCTTCTGATGCTGCCCGGATTCTTCATGCTGATCGCGGCGGACGTCGTGATGTGCCTGTACGTTCTGCAGGGCGCGATCCTCTTTACGGTCGCGCACGCGCTGCTGATCTTCGCGTTCCTGTACAAATCGCCGATGCCGCTCAAGATGTGGATCCAATGGTTCGTGGTCTCCGCAATCGCGACCGTACTGATCGTGTTCGGCTTTCTTCCGAAGATCGGAACGCTCGCGTGGGGCGCGGCAGGCTACGCAGTCGTTCTGCTGCTCTTAAACTACACCGCCGGCGGGCAGCTCAATCGCGCACGGTTCGCCGCACGGCTGTTCCTGCTTTCGGAAGCGATCCTTCTGATCTTCATGACCGTATTCAATGAGCCGATCCTGCACATCCTCTCCGTGCTGATGTTCGATACAGCGCTTCTCTTGATCGCCGTCAGCAAAACGGGCGTCGAGCAGCCGAAGGAAGAACCCGCACCGGGGGAGGAACCGGAATCGGAAGAAAAATCCACGGAGGAGAAAGAATCCGAGCCGGAGGAAGAATCCGCGTCGGAAGAGCCTCAAGAGGAACCCGCGCCGCAGGCGGATTGATCCCAATTACAGCAAAACGGACAGGCGAAAACCTGTCCGTTTCTGTTTGTCGGTATTCTCAAAGCTTTTCAACCGAAAGCGTGATCGCGTTTCCGTTCAGCTCCCAGTCCTTCGTGTAGCCGAAGACGCCTTTCTCGACGCGTTCCGCAAGCGTGTCCGCCATAACGCTCTCGGCATACTTTACAAGCACGCGCGCGGCCTCGCCGCCGTTTTCATAGCCGATGCGGATATGGTCGGCGACCTCAAAGCCCGCCTCCTTGCGCATGGTCTGAAGCTTGGAGACGAGTTCTCGCATGAGCCCCTCCTCCTTGAGTTCCGGCGTCAGGTTCGTGTCGAGCACGACGGTCACGTTGCTGCCCTGTTCCGATACAAGCCCTTCCTTTTGCTGCGTACTGACCAGCACGTCGTCCGGAGAAAGCACGACCTCGGTGCCGTCGATCTCGAACGTATAGTTCCCGCCCGCATGATGCGCGCGGACGATCGCGTCGCCGTTTTCATTGAGGTGCGCGGAGATCTTTCCCAAGAGCTTTCCGTAGCGCGGTCCGAGGGTACGAAGCTGCGGCTTCACCTTGTAGCTCATCAGTTCGTCGGCGTTCTCGATGAATGCGATCTCCTTGACGTTCAGCTCCTCGGTCACGATCCGTGCGGCGCGCTCGGAGAGCGTGACGCCCTGCACGTACATTTTCGCCAGCGGCTGACGGGTCTTCTGTCCCGCGCTGCTTCTTGCGCTTCTGCCGACCGTGACGATGTTCAATACCTTGCCCATCTCGTCTTCGAGCTCGGCGTCGACAAACGATTCGTCCGCCGCCGGATAATCATTGAGATGCACGGAGATCGGCGCGGTCCCGTCGACCGAGCGCACGATGTTCTGATAGATCGCTTCCGTCATGAACGGGCAGAACGGCGCGGTAAGAAGCGTGACGGTCCTGAGAACGGTGTAGAGCGTCATGTACGCGGCTTCCTTGTCGTCCGTCATCTCTGCGCCCCAGTAGCGGTCGCGGCAGCGGCGCACATACCAGTTAGAAAGCTCATCCGCAAAGTCGATCAGCGCTCTGCCCGCCTCGGTGATACGGAACGCTTCGAGATTGCCGTCGACGGTCTTCGTAAGCGTCTGCAGTCTTGAGAGGATCCATCGATCCATGAGAGAAAGATTCTCACGCTTCAGGCTGTGCTTGGTCGGATCGAAGCCGTCGATGTCGGCATACAGCACATAGAACGCGTAGGTGTTCCAAAGCGTAGACATGAACTTCCGCTGATACTCGCTGACCGCCTCGCCCGAGAAGCGCGACGGGAGCCACGGCGCAGATGCCGTATAGAAATACCAGCGGACCGCGTCCGCACCCTGCTTATCCAATACGTCCGCAGGCGCAATGACGTTTCCGATATGCTTGGACATCTTCTTGCCGTCCTTGTCGCACACGAGGCCGAGCACGACGCAGTTTTCGAACGGCGCCTTGTCGAAGAGACAGGTTGCGACCGCCATCAGCGTA
>CAMNHT010000088.1 GCA_946539625.1 uncultured Clostridia bacterium
ACGGAAGCAGGCCGCCGAGCGGCATAAAGAGACAGACGTTCCACATGATCTGGCTTGACCAGAGCCCGCCGTCGTACTGAAAGGCATAGAGAAACGAATCGCCGGGCAGAAGGTGCAGACGCTCCGAAAGCGTCAGGGGGATATTCGTAGGCGCCCAGAAAAACGTCACATAGATCAACGCAAAGAAGTAGCCGATGAGAAGATAGTTTGCAAGCTGCCGGATGAACGGATATGGCTTTCGCTTCATGTGCAGCAGAAGCGCAAACGGCAGATACACGATCGCCGCGGCAAGAGCCGTCATCGGCAGGAACGTGATCGCGGTGTACAAGTACGTCATAAGAAACCTCATGCTTTTTTGATACCCATATATTACCGCTCAAATGCGTCCAAAATGTCATAAAACTGCGAATAAGCTGTAAGGAAGTTGTAAATCGCTGCACGGACGGACGGAATTTCGGTGGACAAGACGAAAAAACCCTGTTATAATGCAGTACATGAAATCAAAAATCGACATATTTTGCATTATTGTTTTGTCAGCGGCGCTGTGTTTTATCACGATGGGATGTAGGCTGATCGCTCCGGAAGCGAACGTGCCGAAACCTGTGCCGACGGACATTCCGACAACGATTCCGACGGAGGAGCCCACGCCGATACCGGAGCCGGCGTTCGAGCAGGTTATGATCGAAACGCCTGTGCCGACGGAAGCGGCGACGCCCGAACCGACGGAAGTACCGACGCCGACTCCAAACCCCGCGCCGACGCCGTTTTCGATCGTGTGGATGAGCGATACGCAAAATCTGACCCGGCATTATCCGGAGGTTTTCAACAGCATGCGGGACTGGATCCTGAATGAGAAGGAAACGCTGAACATCGTTTTTGTGATCCATACGGGCGATGTGGTAGATGCATGCACGAATTATATGTGGGATAACGCGTCGATCGCGCTGATTCCCGTGCTGTACGAGATTCCCGGCATGATCGCGAGCGGAAACCATGATCTCGGAACACAGGACCCGTATTCCATGTTTTCCAACCGCCCGTATGCAAAAATGGTCCAGCTGGAAGGACAGACGTATCGTGACGGGGAATCCGCCTATCGGACCTTTACGGCAGGCGGAGATGAATTCCTGGTGTTCGGTCTCGGCTACGGCGTACATGGGACGACAACGATTGACTGGATCGAATCTGTGATCGAACAGCATCCGGACGCTGTGATCCTGTTTGATATGCACTACGGTCTGCAGCCGGAAAACCGGTACAGCGGACAGGCGCGGGAACTGTTTCTGAACATCGTACAGAAAACACCGAGGGCGAGACTGTTGTTGTGCGGGCATCATGATGGGATCCTGAGACACGAGGATCAGATCGACGACGACGGAGACGGGGTACCGGACCGTACGTTCTATACATTGATGTTCAATGTGCAGGACGACGTCGAGCACGGACTGGGTTTTATGCGGATCCTGACGTTTTACCCGGAGGACCGTCATATCCGGATCAGGACCTACTCTCCCTGGTTCGATCAATGGAATTACCCGAACGCGCTGCCGGAGGAGAACGATTTTATATTGGAAAACGCTTACTGATCCGAATCAGACCGTTCTGATCCGAGTGAACCGAAATGATGATTGATACGATCTGTAGATGAACCGTCAAATGACAATCAGAATGAAACAATTGAAACGCTTTTTGATGCTTATACTTGCAGTGCTTATGACTCTGCCTGCGATCACACTTGCGGAAGAAACGCCTGCGTCTCCGCAAGAAACGCCGTCGACTGCGGAAGAATCGTCGGAGCCGACCGAAGAACCCACGCCCGAGCCCACGCCGACGCCTACGCCGGAACCCACGCCGGAGCCCGTCGAAGGCGCGATCCCCTGTGCGTATACGGTCCCGGAAGAGGTCGAGCCATACGCCTGGCATCTTTGTGACGGCGATCCGTTCACAACGGTTACGCTTCGCCGGAGTGAGAGCATTACCATGAACGTGCCGAACGGCGCGAAGATGCTCCTGCTCGGCTTTTATGATTACGACAAAAGCTATGAGCTTTTTCTGTTTGACGCAGAGGAACGGCTGATCGACGCAAGCCGCGGTTCATCTTCCGTCGGCTATCTGTACATCCCGGTCGACGCGAATGTGAAAAAAGCTGTTTTGATCTGCTACGCGTGGAATATGTCGATCGCCGACTGGTACGCCGTCGCGGACGAGAGCGCACTCCCGTTTCCCGATACGAAGGACGAAACGGACGTGCTGGTGGTGCTGAATGCGCCGGGCGATGAACTCACAAAGCTCGGCGGCGTTCTGCCGACGCTGTGCGGCGAGCACGGGCTCTCTGCACGGGTCGTGTATCTGCGTGCGGCGGACGGATTTTATTCATTCCAGTGTATGCAGATCCTGCAGAAGATGGGAATCCGGAAAGCGCCGTATTTCGGGAAAGGCAAAAAACAAAATACCGACAGCGATAACGCCGTGCTGAACGCACTCGGATTATCGGAGGAGAAGCTGAGACAGCTTTTGGTGACAGAGATGCGTACATGCCGACCGAAGCTGATCATAACGCTTGATCCGGAGGGAGAGGGCGACTATATGGATCGGTTTATTGCGCGGCAGACGCTTGCTGCCGTTCCGTATGCGGAAATGACGGAATTTACACAGGAACTCGAACCGTATACGCCGATCAAGGTTTATACGGTCGCGGAGGAAGGCGGAACCGTCTTCGCAGGGGATACGCCGCTGTACGCGTACGACGGGACAACTGCCGTCGCACTTGCGGATGAGCTGTACAAGATCTATCGCGAAGAGCGCCTGTATCGACGGAAAATGCCGGAAACCGTACGGTTTACGCTCCGGATGAGCTCGGTCGGCGAGGATGCAAAAGGCAACGACCTGCTGGAGAATCTGTCCGTTGACGTCTTTTCCGCGTATCGTGATCTCGAACCGACGCCTGAACCGACGCCCGAACCGACGCCGGAACCGACTTCGGAACCGACGCCGGGTCCCGCGGAGGAGCCGACGCCGGAATCCACGCCGGAGTTGACGCCTGAGCCGAAGGAACAGCTGCCTGAAGAGAGAACGACCAAAGCAAACCGCGCGCTTTGGTGGCTGCCGGCGGCGATCGGCGCGGCTGCCGCAGTCGCTTTGTGGTTCCTGCTTGCGAAGCACCCCAAAGTGAGGATCCCTGTCTGCCTGCTTCTGCTTGCTGCGGGGATCGTGCTGTCATTCTTTTTGATGAACGATCGGGCAAAGGAACCCGAAAAGCTGACGGAACTTCCTGCCGCAGGGACGACCGCACCGACGGCGGAACCCACGCCGGAATCGACGGAGGTATCTGCGCCGGACCCGACAGAGGAGCCGACTCACGAACCGACAGAGGAACCGACGCCGGAACCGACGCCCGAACCGACGCCGGATCCGGACGACATATATTATCTTGACGGAGACGGCGAGGAATACGAGCTCGATTTTGACAACGGACACTGGTGGTATAAAAACAACGTCCTTTCGATCGACGTGCACGAGATCCATACGACCTTCGTTGACGGGAACAACAACACCGTTCCGCTGATCTATTACGTCGGGGATATTCGAATGCGGGAGTATTCAAGCTACCGCTCCGGCGTACGCCCGTTCGTACAGCCGTGGAAGTATGCGCGGCTTGAAAAGGCGGTTTTTGCGATCACCGGGGATAACCTGGACGCCGCTGAAAGGGAAGAAAAGGGCTGCCTGATCCGGAAAGGCGCGTACTACTGGAATTCAAACCATTCCGACACGCTTGTGATCAAGGACGGCATGGCGCTCAGCGTGATCCCACGCGGCGAAGCGTCGGAGCGCATCCTGCTGGATCACGGCATACGCGATACCTATGGGTTCGGGCCGATTCTGGTCGAGAACGGCGAGGTCAGCCCATACGTGACGCTCAGCCGTGTCGATCACGTCAATCCGCGCTGCGGCATCGGCATGATCGAACCGGGACATTGGATCGCGCTTGCGACGGAAGGCAGACAGGGCGGTTGGTCACACAGTATTTCGCTTGAATACTTCGGACAGATGTTTGTGGATTACGGCTGCACGGTTGCGTTCAATATGGACGGCGGTTCGTCGGTCGGTGTCGTTTTCATGGGCGAGGCTCTGAATCGGCATTACATGTCCGGGACGAGCGATCTGCAGCGCCCGTGGACCGACGCGCTGCTGTTTGGTTACAGCGAAGATGTCCCTTCGCCGGATATGATGACCATCCACGACGGATACCGGCACGATTTTTAACGCATGATTCTTTTACAAAGAGGATAGATCAAGGGAGAAAACGCAATGCAAACGGCAACGGATAACGGCAGGGGACTGACCGGAAACGCGCTGAAGCTCATCGCGATCGCGGCGATGACGCTGGATCATGTGCTGTGGATCCTGTTCCCGGGCTATCAGCATATGTGGTGGCTGCTCTGCCTGCACGCGGTCGGACGCGTCACCGCGCCGATCATGTGGTTCTTCATTGCGGAGGGCTATCTGCACACGCATGATTTCAAAAAATACGCGCTGCGGCTGCTGCTCTTTGCGATCGTTTCACACTTCGCCTACTGCTTCGCGTTCGGCATTTCGTTTTTGCCGTTCCAAAAGAGTGTGTTCAACCAGACGAGCGTCATCTGGTCGCTGTTCTGGGGGCTCATTACGATCCGGCTCTATGATTCGGAGATCAGAACGTGGCTGAAGTTCCTGCTGCTCGTGCCGATCCTTCTCGTCAGCTTCCCGTCGGACTGGAGCTGCATTGCTGTGATGGCGATCCTGTATCTCTGGGGGAAACGCGATTCGTTTGCAAAGCGAATGCTCTGGATGATGGTCTGGACGGCGGCTTATGCAGTGGTGTATTTCTTCTTCATCGACAAGGCGTACGGCGTACTGCAGCTTTGCACGGCGCTGTCCATTCCGCTTCTGTACCTCTATAACGGACAGCGCGGCACATGGAAGGGCATGAAGTGGTTCTTCTATATCTACTACCCGGCGCATCTTGTTGCGGTCGGCATTCTCCGGATGCTCCTTTTGGGAAATGTCGGGGTCATGATCGGAACGTGAAGACTTTTATACGGCGCGCAGCGACTCTGTGCGCTGCTTTTCGGTCATACGGTGACGATTCCGATGTCACGAGATGACCCCATCCCCGTCACGGGACGGCCGGGAAATAAATAATAATAGTAAAGATATCATGGACGACGTCCCGTCAGTCGGTATAACGCGCGATCTGACCTGACGGGACAGGAAGGGTACGGCATGATCAATTTCGATCTCTTGGTCGCGGGGTGCGATACCCGCTGCAGACATTGCTACGTAAACGGCGGACCGCTGCCGCGGATGAGAGGCAGCGACGCGGTTTTGTGTATGGAACGGCTCGACGCGATCGCCGCATATCTTTCGGAGGAAACGTACTTTACACTGGATCACGAACCGATGGGGCATCCCGACATCGGCAGCATCATCGCCGCTGCGGCAAACACAAAGCATATCCGGTATTATCACCACGGCATGACGACCGGCGTGGGGTGCATGCGGCGGGACGACAAAGAAACGGTGCTCAAACGGTATCTTGCTTTGGGGTTCAACTCGTTCGGGATCACGATCCACGGCAATGAAGCGCTGCACGATGAGATCGTCCGGCGAAGCGGTGCGTTTTCCGCATCGATCGCGTTCGGCGAGTTTATCAAGGCGCATGGCGCGAAGCTTGAGGTATCGCTGATGGTGAACAGGTTCTTCCCGGAGCAGCAAAACGAGATTTCCGCGATGCTGGATCGGCTGAGACCGGACTGGGTCTATATCGGACTGCCGATCTTCACACCGCACAAAAACGGCTTGGATTACGAGCCGTACCGCGCGTCCGTGCAGGATGTGGAAACGCTCGGCGAATGGTTCAAAACGCTCGGGAAGGATGACGCCGAGCTGATCGAAAAAGCGCGTGAAAGCAGTGCCGGTCTTGCGGTAAAGAAGCTGATAAACGGACAGGATCTTATGACACTGTTTGATGCGCCGCAAGGGGAGAAGTATCTTGCGGTGCA
>CAMNHT010000089.1 GCA_946539625.1 uncultured Clostridia bacterium
TTGAACCTTCCGGGAAGTACTTCTTTCTCGGAAGGTTTTTGTTTGCCTGAAGCGCACGTATCACCGCCGCATGGCGGTGTATAAGTGCGCTCTTATGGAAAAAAGAGGCTTCCCCTTGAGGGGAAGCATGGTACGTGCGGGAAGCGCGCGATCTACTTCTGTAACGAAGCGCAGCGAAGTGGATCATCGATAGGTTGACTGATGAGGTGTTGCTTGCGCGAATCCGACACCTCATCCGCCTCGTTCCTCGGCACCTTCCCCTCAAGGGGAAGGCTTTTGGATGCGTTTGAAAACCAACCTTTAGAGAGTCTCTCTTCGGAGCCCTTTTTCGTGCTTTCCGGCTCAGAAGCCGAGCGTGTCGTTGACGAGGATCACGTGGATGCGGTCCTTGTGGCGCGAAAAGCGCGTGATGAGGAACTGGCAGCAGATCGTGTCGGGCGATTTGCAGTTCATGCACGCGCCGGTTTTGGAGCAAGGCGTATTGAGCCCGAAACGCTGCGCGTTGGTCGGCGCGGCGACGCTGCGCGCGCGCTTCATAGCGCCGTCGATATCGTCGCAGACCTTGTTCATGCCGACAATGAAAAGAACATGCTTCGGACCGTTCGCGATGCACGAAACACGGTTTGCATTGCCGTCGATGTTGACGAGCACGCCGTCCTCGGTCATGGCGTTTGCGCTCGACAGAAACCAGTCCGCGTCATATGCCGCGAGCATCGCTTCGCGCGGGTTTTCGAACTTCGCGCGGTCGATAAAGGTATAATTGCCGTCCCTGACCGCGTCGACAAGCCCGATCTCATGCGCGCTCATAGCGCCGCCCATCGTGACTGAGCTCCCCTCGGGGATCAGCGAAAGTGCAATGCGCCTTGCCTCCTCGCGGTCCTTCGCGTAGTATCCCGTCATATTGCGCGACTGTAATCCCTTGATGACTTTCTCGGCAAGCAGCTCGTTTCGTTTTGTGATATTCGGATCCATATGATGCCTCCTGTTTTTGATGCCTTATTATACCGTGAGAACGGGCACGCATGCAACGATTATTTTTATCATAAAAAACGGAGCTGTTCAGACATGAATCTCAACAGCTCCGAATGAATTCTCGCTACGCGCCATGAATTGCGCCGATCGGCACATGAATTGACGGCACAGCCGTCATGAAGGCCGGCTCTCCGGACGAAAAACCATCAATTTATCTTTCCTGTCCGAAGAAGTACACCGCGACGGTGCCGGGACCGGAATGGCAGCCGATAGTCATGCCGATCATGTAGACCTCGATCTCGCCATCGATGTGCTTGAAACGCTCTTCAATCATTTGCTTCACGACGAGCGCGTCCTCCTCGCAGTCGGAATGACTGATAAAGCACCGGCCGGAGTAATTTTCGCCGCCGTCCGCAAGCTCCGCCATCTGATCGACAAGCGCTTTCAATGCGCGCTTTTTGGTGCGCACGCGGTTGTGGATCGCAAGGTGTCCGGGATGGTCCATGCGCATGACGGGGCAGATGCCGAGGAGGTTTCCGATCTTGCCGGCGGCGGGGGAGATGCGTCCGCCGCGTACGTAATAGGTCAGCGTCGTGGAACAAAAGAGATGCTGGATGCGAAGGCGGTTTTTGAGCGCCCAGTCAAAAAGCTCGTCGATCGTCTTGCCCTCGTCGCGCATCCTTGCAAGCGTTTCCATCTGTAAGCCGTAGCCGGATGAAGCGCCGCGCGAATCGACGATCAGAAGCTTGCGCTCCGGAAAGCGCTCTTTGACGATCTCCGCGGCGGCAAGCGCGGACTGGAACGTGCCGGAAAGCCCGCTTGAAAGCGTGACGTGCAGAATGTCCTTGTTCTCTTCTTCAAAGAGCTTGGTGAAGTATTCAATGTAGGCTTCGGGATTGATCTGGGTCGTCGCACTGACCTGACCCGCGCGGATACGGTCGTAGAATTCCTTGTAGGTCATCGTCTTGCCGAGATCGTCCTTATAGGGAACGCCGTCCATCGAAAAATCGTTGCACAGAAGGCGGACGTCCATGGCGTCCAGTTTTTCCTGCGTGACGTCGGCGGCGGAGCAGCAGCTTAAGATATAATCGTGCATTTCGGTTCTCCTGTTTTCACATATATTTCTAATCATATTATAAATAACAGCTCTTTGAAAAGGCAATCTATTGATCGGCCTTCCCGCTCTACCCGAACGTAAAAACACGGTAGAATCCGGATTTCGGACTCTACCGTGCGTGGAAATGCAGTGTTTATGAGGGTTTTCGGATCAGAACTTGCCACCGTGTCCGCCGTGTGTGCCGCCGGAGGACGAGGTGTGCGTTGAGCTTCCGCCATGGAAGCTGCTTCCGCCGCCGCCCCCGCGCGGTCCGCCGGACGATTCGGTGCGGACAACGTGGACCGTGCGCGAAGTGTTCTTGCCGAGCAGGACGTTGCTGTTTTGCGTCATCACGAACGAATCGGGCTCGAGATAGTCCTCGGCGTTCGTCTGCTTGCTGACGCTGGTGAGCTGCCGCTTCAAACTGCCTGCCGGAATGAAGCCGAACAGCATCCCCGCAATGGCAGAGATGCCGAATGTCAGCCAGTTTACCGGCTTCCAGTTCAGAATGCTTTCGCTGCGCTCCGCAAAGGCGTTGACCGCGCCGTCGACGCTGCCCTCCGGCAGATATGCGTCCACCTCTTTGATGAGCTTTGCGATCCGCTTGTCGGTGAACTTCTCCTTTGCAACGTCGCCGCACAGTGCAACACCGCTTGCGGTTCCGTTTGCGCCGAGTACAACGGCGTTCCCTTCATAGACCGCACCGCTTGAAAGGTAGTTCTTTGCAAGCGCTTCCGGATCGGCGGCCTCGGCGTCATAGAGGAAGTACAGCGCAACGCCGTGCTCCTCAAAGAGCTGCTTCAGCCGAAGATTGCCGTTGTTTTTGGCTTCGTCCGAAATCGCGCCTTTTGTCAGCACGTGCCCGTAGTCGCTGACGATCTCGATGCACTTGTCCATGTATGCGGTGACCGCTCCATTCGTATCACCCGCCGAAAGATACGGGTCGACAGCGCGAAGGACCGCGGTGAAGGCGTCGCCCGAGAACTTCGCGTACGCGACCGCGCCGGATGTTTTAACGCTGTATTTGCTTGCGCCGTGTACGAGCACGATGGAATTGACCTCAAAGGTGCGGTTTTCGATAAAGTCGTTTAAGAACGCGTCCACATCGCCGATCGCCGGGTTTTCGATAAAATAGATCCCCACGTCGTATTGGTTTGCAACGGATTCCGCACGGTCGTTATAGCTTAAAAGCTGACTGTCCGTCCAGCCGTCCACGTAGACGCGGCGGTAATCGTACGGAACGCCTTCGCGCGCAGTCTTGAGAAGATACTCGCAGGCGTCCGCAAACGCGTTGAAGCCGCGGTTGAAATCGTTGCCGGAAAGGTACGGCAAAAACCGATCCTCGAGATACGTCTGAATGCCGTAGTCCGTAAACGCCGTGATCCCGTAGCCGCTGGTGCTGATCCAGAAATCGCGGTCCTCCATTGAAATGAGCAGCAGGATCCCGTCGCCGTTGATCGTCGTGCCCTGCTCGTTCGGCGTTGCGCCGTAACCGTAGCCGTTGTAGTCGAAGAAGTCGTCCGCATATTCCTCGGCGGTCTTGTTTCCGAGACTCGACACAGTCGCGACGATCACGTCGCAGCGATAGGTGCTGCCGATCTCCTTGAGCCGCTGCGAGAGCGCTTCCGCCTGATCGTCGGAAAGGAGATGCTCCCGATCGACCAGCGTGGGCTTGCCGCCGTCGGTTCGCGCTATTTCTTCCGGCACGTCGGAGAGATCGTATGCGCCGCTGACGGGCTGAACCTCGGGCTCAAAGACGTCAGAGAAGCCGTGAGTATCGCGGTACTCTTTCAGAATCTCGTCCGTTGTGTTCAGGTACGCAAGCAGCTTGCCTTTCGGATCGCCCTTTACTGCGCGGTACGCGTCGAGGATCGTGCTTTCACAGACGGAATCGGGCAGCGCTTCTTTCGCGACGGAGCCGATCTGCAGGAAATAATAGTAGTCTGCGTTGAAACCGAGCACGAGCGCGTTTTTTTCGGCAACATGCTCCGATGCGAACTGCTCGACATAGGACGGCAGATCCTCGACGTCACTGTAATAGAAATAGTAGACGCCGACGTGGCGGTCGAGCGAGATCATGAATGCGCGCGTATTGAGATCGCTGAGCTCATCCGCGGTCAGAAGACCGTCGTCGACAAACACATATGTCGGTCGTTCGTCTGCCTGTACGGAAAGAACGGGGAAGATCAGCAAAAACGCTATCAGAAGAATCGAGAAAACGCGTTTCACAGACAACCACCTCCGCATCCCATGAAATGCCCCAAAAGGACGAGCCCGCCGAGAATTCCGGCAAAGATCCCGCCATACAGCAGGCGGTACTTCCAAAGCTGCTTTTTGTCGAGCGGAAGATCGCCCACAAGCTTTCCGGTCTGTCCGTTCATGGCGAAAGTGTAAAGCTTATCCTGCCATTTCACGTGTAAAAGCCATACCGGGAGCAGCGCGTATTCGCGCTTGTTGTTGCGCTCCGAGACGTTCGTGCCCTCCATGGCAACGCTGTTGAATCCGCCGGTCGTTTGAGAGATCCGGCTGACCATGGACTTATTGAATCGTGTCTTTGCGCGTTTCACACTGATGTCTGCCTCTACGTCATAGCGATCGGAGAAATAGCCGGACAGGTACGCCGTTTGAAAATCGACCGCTTCGGAAAAATCAAATGGCTCCAGCGAATCCATCAGCGCGTCGTCCATCTTTTCCGAACCGTCGACCGGAATGCGGTTGAAACGCGCGGTCGCGGCGCGCAGCAGTGCGTAGTTCGAGGTCTCGACGTAATCGAAGCTCCCGTCCGTCCATGCGCGCGAGGTCGTGCCCTTGAAGCGCGCGCTTACGGAAACGTCGGACGAAAACAGCCAGAACGGCACGTAAACGCCCTTGATCTCCTTGATGTTGGATTCCGAGCGGAACTCCTTCGCGAGCAGCTTCTTTCCGTGCAGGTGCTTGCGGAACGCGTCCTGCGCAGCCTTTTTGTCAAGCTTGAACGGCAGCACGAGGTCCGGCTTCCATTCGCCGGTGAACTGCCGCTTCATGATGACGGTGTTGTCGCAGAACGGGCAGCGGGCAGAGGCCAGCGTATCGTCGCCGAGCACCTCGCCGCCGCAGGCAGCGCACGTATACACGTTGAGACCGGACGCTTCATCCTTTTCCCAACGCTCCGCGTCCTTCGACCACGAATCGCTCGATTCATTCTGTGCGTCTTCCTTCAGGAAGCTGTCGTAGTCGATCAGATCCTGCGGGGAAAACGACGAGTCGCAGTACGGGCAGACGACCTGCTGTGATCCGCTGTCAAACTGCAGGGACGCGCCGCAGGCAGGACATTTGTATTCCAATAATTGCTGTGGCATGAACGCCTCCTTATTCTGAAAATGATAACAGAGGGTGCGGAGCCGTTCCGCACCCTCCGCCTTAGGGGTTCATCTTTGTCCTCAGCCCTCAAAGCGCGCGCCGCATTCGGGGCAGAACTTCGGCGGGTTGTTCGGATCTTCGGGCTTATAGCCGCACTTCGGGCAGATGACTGCCTTCGGCTCGGGCTTTTTCTTGCCGCACTGCGTGCAGAACTTGCCGGTGTTCACCGCGCCGCATTCGCAGGTCCACGTGCCGGCGGGCGCGGGTTTCTTTTCGCCGCACTCGGGGCAGAAATTGCCGGTCGCGGTCGCGCCGCACTTCGGGCACTTCCAGGCGTTGGCTGCCGCAGCCTGCTGCGCCGCCTGCGCTTCCTTCTGCTGCTGACCCTGCTGGAACAGCGCCGCGGTGGTGCTGCCCATCATGCCGCCTGCCTGACCGACCATGCCCATGCCCATAAAGCCGGTCATGGAGCCGTTCGGGTTGCCTGCCGCGGTCTTCATGGCTTCTGCGCTTGCCTGCGTCATGGTCGCCGCCGCCATCGTCGGATCGCGGTTGATCGCTGCGCGCTGCGCCGCCTTGATCATCTCCGCGTCCTCTTCGGTCAGCGTGATCGGGTTCAT
>CAMNHT010000090.1 GCA_946539625.1 uncultured Clostridia bacterium
GCGGTCGGAACCGACCATGCACCGGAAGCGGACGACGCGGTCGATTGCAGAGGCAGGCTCGTTACGGCAGGGCTTGTCGACTGCCACACGCATCTGGTGTTCGGCGGCTGGCGCGAGCACGAGCTTGCCATGAAGCTTCAGGGAAGAACGTATCTCGAGATCCTCGCGGCGGGCGGCGGGATCCTGTCCACCGTGCGCGAAACACGAAAGGCTTCGGAGGACGCGCTCTTTCTTAAGACGCGCGGGCTGTTCCTCGAAATGCTTGCGCACGGCACGACGGCGGTCGAAATCAAAAGCGGCTACGGGCTCGATCTTGAGACCGAGAAGAAGCAGCTTCGCGTGGTGCGCCGCATGAAAGAGGAATTCGGCGATGTCAAGGCGACGTTCCTCGGCGCGCATGCGTTCCCCGAAGGCATGGATCACGAAGCGTACGTGGATCTTTTGTGCGCTGAGATGATCCCGGCAATCGCCGAAGAAGGGCTCGCGGACTTTGTCGACGCGTTCTGCGACGACGGCGTATTCTCCGCGGAACAGTCCGAGCGAATTCTTCTTGCAGGCAAGCGCTTCGGGCTCGTTCCGAAGCTGCATGCCGACGAGATCAAAGAGATCGGCGGAACGCAAACCGCGGCGCGCGTCGGTGCGATCTCCTGCGATCATCTTTCCGAAACCGGTGAGGAAGGCATCCGTGCCCTGAAGGACGGCGGCGTGATCGCAGTCATGCTCCCCGCAACGTCGTTCTACCTCAAAAAGCCGTACGGCGATTTCCGCGGCATGATCGACGCGGGCGTGCCCGTTGCGGTCGCGACCGACATGAACCCCGGCTCCACGCCGAACCTCAGTTTACAGTTTGCCATGACGGCGGGCTGCCTCTACGGACGGCTGACGCCCGAGGAGATTCTGACTGCGGCAACGCTGAACGGCGCGGCGGCGATCGGAATGGCGGATCGGCTCGGCACGCTGGAAGCGGGCAAGCAGGCGGACCTCGTCGTCTGGGACGCGGAAAACCTCGACCAGCTCATTTATCGCTACGGAACCAATCGCGCAGCCGCGGTATACAAACGCGGCGTGCGCATGGCTTCGGGCTGTTAACCAAGTTTTAACCCCCTTGAAAGGAGACTTACTATGGAACGTTTAACCGACCTGACCGTAACCGAATTTACGGATATCTTAGCGAGCGACGCCCCCGCCCCCGGCGGCGGTTCCGTTGCCGCGCTGCTCGGCGCATGCGGCGCATCGCTTGCCGTCATGACCGCGAACCTCACCATCGGCAAGAAAAAGTATGCCGACCATTGGCAGAACGCCGAAGCCGCAAAGACGGTCGGCGAACCGCTGATCGAGCAGTTCAGAAAAGCGATCGACGACGATACGATCGCATTCAACAAGCTCTATGAGGCGATGCACCTCCCGAAGGACACCGACGAGCAGAAGGCGATCCGCCGCGCGGCGATGGAGGAAACGACCAAGGAAGCGGCGAATATGCCGTTCCATACGCTGACGCTTTGTGAAAAGACCGTTGCCGTGCTTGAACAGCTCGCGGGACGCATCAATCCGAACTGCGCAAGCGATTTCGGCGTAGGCGCGGCGGCGATCGTGACCGCGGCGCGCGGCGCGTGGCTGAACGTGAATATCAATCTGCAGTCTCTTTCGGATGAGGCGTTCGTGAACGATCTCTATTCCCGCGCAAAGGCGATCTATGACGACGTGACGTCTCGCGCGGATGCGCTCTACCGCACGGTCGACGAACAATGCCGTCCTGAATGCAACCAAATCGGGGGATAAGCGGTATTATTGGCAAAACAGGAAAGGAGCAACGCCAATGAAACGCTTGCTTTGCACAATACTCGCGGGACTTTTGCTTTTCACCGCGGCTGCCTGCACCATGGATAGGATTCCCCAAACGGAGGTCCCGACGGAAGCGCCTTCGGACCCTGCTGCCGTGTCGGAGACGGAAGCGACTCCGGAACCGGAGGACAGCAATGTTTCGCTGACCCCGATCGAAAATCCGCCGATCCAACCCGGAGAACAGATCGACAATCCGCCGATCGAGCTCACCGACCCGATCCAGCCGATCTATGAAACGGAGGGCACAGACATGACCGTAAACGGTTACGCAGACTTTGCAAATCTGCTTTCCGCCTCAATTCTTTCCGGAACGCAGAATCAGAATCTTTCGCCGATCAGCGTCTATCTCGCGCTGGCGATGGTTGCGGAAGGCGCAAACGGCGACACGCAGGCGGAGCTTTTAAAGCTTCTGGGCTGCAGGGACCTTAAGGAGCTGAACGCGGTCTGCGGCGGCATGCTCGAAACACTGTCGGTCGACCAGGAGCGCAGCACGCTCGATATGCACAACTCGCTGTGGATGGCGGAATCCATCGGCGGTCAGCCGGTCTCGTTCCGTCCGGAATACCTGAATACGCTTGCCGAAACGTACCGTTCCGAAGCGAATGTTGTGGAATTCGGCACGGAATCCGCCGCAAAGCAGATCGCGGACTGGATCAACAAGCACACCCGCGGCAAGATCAACGTAAGTCCCAACGCGCTGAACTTTGATCCGTCGACGCTCGCGGTGCTGATCAATACGATCTACCTGAAGGACGGCTGGAGCGAAACATTTGATCCAGAGAGCACCGAACCGGATACGTTCCATGCGTACTCGGGCGACATGACTGCGGACTTCATGCGCCGCTTTGACCGGAACTCCTCCGTGCGCTTCGGCGACGGCTGGATGGCGTACCGTGTATGGCTGAACCGCGTGGGCTACGTGACGTTCGTGCTGCCGGACGAGGGCATAGAGCTTTCTGAGCTTTTAGGCACGCCCGACGCGATCGACAAGCTCCTGCATCAGGGCTACGATGTAAAATACGACGTGAGCCTTCGGATCCCGAAGTTCAAGTTCCAGGACAAGATGGAGCTCACCGAGGTGCTTTCCGCGCTCGGACTGAATCTCAGCTTTACGCCTGCAGCGGACTTTTCCGGCATGTCCGACGCGCCTTGCTGCATCGACAGCGTGATCCAGGAATCGTACATCGGCGTCGATGAAAACGGCGTGGAAGCCGCGGCGTACACGATGGTGCAGATGCGCACGACCGCGTTCTTACCGCAGCAGCTTGAAAAGCTCGACTTCCACCTCACCCGCCCGTTCTTCTACGCGATCGAATCGCGCGACGGACAGGTGCTGTTTATCGGCACGGTCACGAATCCCTCCGCGGGAGAATAAAACCATCGTCCACCGATCCGGAGGAATTTTCCTCCGGATTTTTGTAAATCGGATGTAACACTTTTACGCGCTCGGTTGTCTTATTGTACAGAAACCGAAAGGAGAAAACCCATGAAGCGTATCGTTTCCGCTCTGCTGATCCTTCTTCTGCTGTCTTCCGTCGGCTGTTCGACGGACAAGCCATCCCCTGCATCCTATCCGGACAGCGCTGCCGTCGAGCCGGTCGCGCTCGGCTTTGACGTACCGGAGATCGGTGGCTATGACGATTTCGTCTGTACGCTGTCCGCCGCGCTTCTGGACGGCACGGCAAATCACAATCTGTCCCCGCTGAGCGTCTATATCGCGCTCGCAATGGCAGCCGAGGGCGCGAACGGACAGACGCTTGCGGATCTTTTGAACCTTCTCGGCTGTTCGGATCTCGACGCGCTGCATACGCGCACAGGCAACATGATCACAAAGCTCTCCCGAAAAACCGAGACCGGCGAGATCGCGCTGTGCAATTCGCTGTGGATGTCGGACGTGTTTCCGCTTTCCGGATCGTATCGGAACAGTCTTGCTGAGCTCTATCAGGCGGACGCGGAAACCGTGCCGTTCGGCACAGAGGCGGCGGGAAAGCGCATTGCGGCGTGGATCGGGGACAAAACGAACGGGCTGATCACGCCCGCACCGGAAGCGATGCAGTTCGACGCCCTGACCCTTGCGGTGCTTTTGAATACGGTCTATTTCCGCGATCAGTGGGCATGGCGGTTTTATGAAAGTGAGAACAAACCCGGCACGTTCACCTGTGCAAACGGCACGGAAACGAACGTCGATTTCATGCATCGGCTTTTGAAGGACGCATACGTTTATCGCGGTGACGGCTTTCTGCGTTGCTCACTTCCGTTCGAAGGCAGGGGATATATGACCTTTGTCCTGCCGGACGAAGGAATCGCCCTTGATACGCTTTTGGGAACGCCGGAGAAGCTCCAGGCGCTGCTGGAGAGCGGTGCGCGGATGGACGCCGACGTCGATCTGCTGCTGCCGAAATACTCGATTTCGGATCAGTTTGAGCTCAGTGACGTGCTTTGTTCGCTTGGATTGACGGATGCGTTTACAAACAACGCCGATTTTTCCGGCATGTCGGACATGCAGCCGCGGCTTGACCGCGTATTTCAGGAGACAGCGATCGAGCTGAACGAGCTCGGCGTGGAAGCGGCGGCCTATACGAGCATCGACGCGCCGGGTGAAGCCCAGCCGACGGACACGGAGCCGACGCCGCTGCCGCTGATCGAGTTCCATCTCGACCGCCCGTTCCTGTTCATCATTTACGCAGGATCCATACCGCTCTTCATCGGCACGGTGACGAATCCCTCCGCGGGCGATTAACGTTTGTCATCCAAAGCACGCCTCTCCGGTACGGGGAGGCGTACTTTTTGCAACCAAATGGTGTGAAACGCGGTATTATAAGCAAATGAAGAAAGGAATCATCCCTCATGAAACGACTGATTTGCATTCTGTTTGCCGCGCTGCTGCTTTGCGCATGCACGGTGAACGCAAGACCGACTTCCCCGGCTGCCGAGCCGAGCGAAGCGCCTGAACCGCTTCCCGATTTCCCGATCCCCGCGATCACGGGCTATACGGGCTTTTCCGACGTGCTTTCCGCAAAGCTGCTGGACGGCACGCAGAACAGGAATCTGTCGCCGATCAGCGTTTACCTTGCGCTTGCGATGACCGCGGAAGGCGCGAAGGGCGACACACAGACGGACATGCTGAAGCTTTTAGGCTGCGGCACGGTCGAGGAGCTCCGCAGCATCTGCGGTGCAATGCTTGAAGCGCTTTCGATCGACACGGAGGACAGCTCGCTTGATATCGCGGATTCGATCTGGATGGCGGATCGGAACGGTGCTCTGACCTTCCGCGAGGATTACCTCAAAGCGCTCGCCGACACCTACCGTTCCGAAGCCAACGCGGTGGATTTTGCAAATGCGGAAACCGGCAGGCAGATCGCGGACTGGATCCGCGTCCATACGCATGACAAGATCACGCTGTCGCCGGAAGACTTCCGATTTGATCCCGAAACGGTCGCGGTCCTGATCAACACGATCTACCTGAAGGACGCGTGGCGCGACGAGTTTTATGAAGGCGCGACAGCCTCCGGCACATTCGATGGGCTTTCGGGCGCGCTGACCGTCGATTACATGCATCGCTATGACAGCGACTCCGCGATCATGCAGGGCGACGGCTTTCTGCGCTATTCCCTGCCGCTGCTGCGTGTCGGACGCATGACGTTTGTGCTGCCCGACGAAGGCACGCCTCTTTCCGATCTTCTGGGCACGCCCGAAAAGCTCGACGCGCTGCTGCACAGCGGCGAATCTTTGGAAGCGCATGTCGACGTGAAGGTGCCGAAGTTCAGATTTGAGGATCAGATCGAACTGAACGACGTGTTGATCGCGCTTGGGCTTGCGCGCGCGTTCGATCCGAACCGTGCGGACTTTTCCGGCATGTGCGTCGATAAGGATGACATTTTTATCTCGAAGGTGCTGCAGGGCTCGTTCATCGGCGTAGATGAAAAAGGCGTCGAGGCGGCGGCTTATACGATGGTCGCAATGGTGGATGGCATGGCGATGCCGCGGGAGCTTCCTGAAATCGACTTCCATCTCACCCGCCCGTTCCTCTATGCGATCGAATCGTACGACGGCACGGTGCTGTTTATCGGCACGGTGACCGCGCCCACGAACGCAGAATAACCCCTGCCCCCGTGTTCCGGTTTTGCCCCCTCAAAGCCGGAAGCGT
>CAMNHT010000091.1 GCA_946539625.1 uncultured Clostridia bacterium
ATGGCGCAGCTGCGTCCGGTCTCGCAGACCGAAAAGATCATCTTCCCGATCGTCGTCACGATCTTCGTCGCGCTGCTGGTTCCGTCCGCTGCACCCCTGGTCGGCTGTCTGATGCTCGGCAACCTCTTTAAGGAATCCGGTGTGACCGAGCGTCTTTCGAAGACCGTGCAGAACGAGCTTTGCAATATCGTTACGATCTTCCTCGGCGTGTGCGTCGGCGCAACGGCGACAGGCGCAACGTTTTTGCAGCTGTCCACGCTCGTCATCGTCGCGCTCGGCGTCGTCGCCTTCATCGGCGGCACCTGCGGCGGCGTACTTCTTGCGAAGTTTATGAACCTGTTCTTAAGGCAGAAGATCAACCCGCTGATCGGGTCCGCGGGCGTGTCCGCCGTTCCGATGGCGGCGCGTGTCAGCCAGGTCGTGGGTCAGAAAGAGAATCCGAAGAACTTCCTGCTGATGCACGCGATGGGTCCCAACGTGGCGGGCGTCATCGGCTCGGCGATCGCGGCGGGCGTATTCCTGTCGCTGTTCGGACATTAAGGAGGATCGACTATGGGAAAACTGTTTGTTACCGATACCATCCTGCGTGACGCGCATCAGTCGCTTGCCGCGACGCGCATGACCACGAAGGAAATGCTGCCCGCCTGCGAAATGCTCGACGCGATCGGTTACTGGTCGCTCGAGGTCTGGGGCGGCGCAACGTTCGACTCCTGCCTTCGTTACCTCAACGAGGATCCGTGGGAGCGTCTCCGCAAGCTCCGGAAAGCGCTTCCGAACACGAAGCTTCAGATGCTGTTCCGCGGACAGAACATTTTGGGCTATAAGCACTACGCGGACGACGTTGTCGAGCAGTTCTGCCGCAAGGCGATCGAAAACGGCATCGACGTGATCCGTATCTTCGACGCGCTGAACGATCCCAGAAACCTCGAAGCGGCGATCAAGTACACCAAAAAGTACGGCGGCTTCTGTGAGGCGGCGATCTCCTATACGACTTCACCGGTGCACAGCGAGGAGTACTTCGTAAAGCTTTCGAAAGAGCTTGCGCAGATGGGCGCGGATTCGATCTGTATCAAGGATATGGCGAATCTTCTGCTCCCGTATGACGCATACTCTCTGGTGAAAAAGCTCAAAGCCGAGGTCGACATTCCGATCCACCTGCACACGCACAACACGACCGGCACGGGCGACATGGTGCTCCTGAAAGCCGCCGAAGCAGGCGTCGACATCGTCGATACGGCGTTGTCTCCTCTCGGAAACGGCACGAGCCAGCCCGCGACCGAATCGCTCGTCGCAACCCTCAAAGGACAGGAGCGCGATACGGGACTCGATCTCAACGCGCTTTCCGAGTGTGCGAAGTATTTCCGTCAGGTGTACGAGCGGCTGAAGCAGGACGGACTGATCTCAGACAAATCTCTTCACGTTGATACGAACACGCTTTTGTATCAGGTGCCGGGCGGCATGCTCTCGAACCTTATCAAGCAGCTCAAGGACGCAGGCGCAGAGGATAAGTATTACGACGTGCTTGCGGAGATCCCGCGGGTCCGAAAAGATTTCGGCTATCCGCCTCTTGTCACGCCGACCAGTCAGATCGTCGGTACGCAGGCAGTGTTCAACGTACTGATGGGCCGCTACAAGACGTTCCCGAACAACTCTAAGGCGGTTCTGCGCGGGGAATACGGACGTCTTCCGGGTCCCGTCAACGAGGAAGTCCGGAAGATGGCGATCGGTGACGAACCGGTCGTGACCTGCCGCCCGGCGGACCTTCTCGAGCCGGAACTTGAAAAGTACAAGGCGGAGCTCGGCGACCGCGCAAGAAGCGAAGAGGACGTTTTGAGCTACGCGCTTTTGCCGCAGGTTGCCATGAAATATTTCGACTGGCGCGACGAACAGGAACGCAAGGCAAACGAGCCGGAACCCGCGCCGAAGGCAACGGAACCCGTCGCCGATCCGAACGCGGTCCGCGAACTATACGTGGAGGATCTCAGTATCTGAATGAAACACATTCCGAACATTCTTTCGTCCCTGCGGATCGTCATGGTCGGCGTGTTCGCATGGCTGTTCCTGACCGAGCAAATTCCAGCGCCGGCACACTACCTTTGGGCGCTCGGCGTGTTCATCCTGGCGTTTCTGACCGATGTGCTCGACGGCTTTCTGGCACGCACGTTCAACTGGGTCACACCGGTGGGAAAGCTTTTGGACCCGCTTGCCGACAAGATGATGGCGATCACGGCGCTCGTCGTGATTCTGATCGGAAAGTCGGGAGACTCGCTGTTCGGGATCTATCTGGCGCTTGTGATCCTCGTGGGCGTGAAGGAACTGCTGATGATGATCGGCGGCATGATCATGTTAAAGCAGCGCAAGGTCGCTTATTCGGATTGGTACGGCAAGAGCGCGACTGGGCTTTTTGCGATCGGCGTTACGCTGACGCTTCTGAGCTTCGTCTTCGATTCGATCGAGCCGTGGAACATTGCGATGCTGTCGGCAGCGATCGGACTGTCCTATGTTGCGCTTGCGCATTACGCACGGACGCAGCTCTTTAAGCCGCGCGAAGAGGAGCCGACCGAGGAGGAAGAACGTCTGTTCGAGAAGTTCGACCGATTGGCGAAATAATGCTTGCAATCTTCAAAAGAGTGTGTTATACTTCCTTTGTTGGAATGTTGAACTTGAAGGAGTGGGGAAATCCCACTCTTTCGTTTTGAGAGAGGAAACGGATATGAAAACGACCGAGATCTGTGAAAATCTCTGCAAGGCAAAGATCGAATCGCTGGGGTTCGAGCTCTGCGACGTCGAGTATCAGAAGGAATACGGCGATTGGGTGCTGACGTTCTATATTGATAAACCGGGCGGCGTCACGATCGACGAATGCGAAGCGGTAAGCCGCGCAATCGAACCGATCCTTGATGAAGCGGACCCGATCGAATCGGAATACGTGCTGTCGGTTTCTTCGCTCGGGATCGACCGGCCGCTGAAAAAGGATCGCGATTTTGAACGCGCAGCGGGTACGGAGCTTGAAATCAAGCTTTACGCCCCGCAGGACGGCAAAAAACAATGGATCGGAACGCTTTCCGCATTCGACGCAGACAGCTTTACCGTCGAAACGGAGCAGGGAAAGCGTATGACCTTCCAAAGAAAGGACTGCGCGCTCGTCCGTCCGAATATCCGGTTTTCATAAGAATTTTACAGAAGGGGCTCATCAAGAAAGGAAAGAACCATGAACTTAGAGTTTATCGAAGCACTGAATGCACTTGAAAAGGAGCGCGGAATCAAGAAGTCCGTACTGCTTTCCGCATTTGAAGCGGCGCTGATCGTCGCGTACAAGCGCAACTACAATTCGACCGGCAACGTCCGCGCGGAGGTGGACGGCGATACGGGCGATTACCACATCTACGCGAGCAAGACCGTCGTGGAGAAGGTCGAGATGCCTTCGCAGGAGATCTCGCTGGAACGCGCAAAGAAGATCAATCCGCTCTACGAGCTCGGTGACGTGCTCGAGGAGGAAGCGTTCACGAAGGATTTCGGACGCATCGCGGCGCAGACCGCAAAGCAGGTCATGGTGCAGCGTATCCGTGAGGCGGAACGCGGCAACATCTATGACGAATACGTCGAGAAGGAAAATGAGATCCTGACGGCGATCGTGCAGCGTGTGGAAAAGGGCAACGCTTACGTCGAGCTCGGCAAGACGGACGGCATCCTTACCGCAAACGAGATGATCCCCGGCGAAGAATACGAAATGAACGCCCGCATCAAGGTCTACGTGCTCGAAGTCCGCAAGGACAACAAGGGGCCGCAGGTCGTCGTGAGCCGCACGCATCCGGGCCTTGTCAAGCGCCTTTTCGAGCTCGAGGTTCCCGAGATCCAAAGCGGCACGGTCGTGATCAAGTCGATCGCGCGGGAAGCGGGCTTCCGCACCAAAGTATCCGTGTTCTCGACCGATCCGCAGGTCGACGCGGTCGGCGCATGCGTAGGACCGCGCGGCGCGCGCGTGGAGCGTATCGTCAACGAGCTCCACAATGAGAAGATCGACATCATCGAATACGATACCGACAGCGCGATCTATATTGCGAAGGCACTGAGCCCCGCAAAGGTGCTGATGGTCTACATCAATGAAGACGAAAAGGCCGCGCGCGTTATCGTGCCGGATTCGCAGCTGTCGCTTGCCATCGGCAAGGAGGGACAGAACGCGCGTCTCGCCGCGAAGCTGACCGGCTGGAAGATCGACATCAAGAGCCAGTCGCAGGCGGACGCTGCGGTGGACGCTGCACAGGCGCAGGAGAACGCGGAGGAGTAAGCGATTGAAAAAGATCCCGATGCGGATGTGCGTCGCCTGCCGTGAGATGCGGGCGAAACAAGACCTGATGCGCATCGTGCGCACTGCCGGGGACGGTCTTGTACTCGACCGGACCGGAAAGCTTTCCGGTCGCGGCGCGTATCTTTGCCGTGACGCGGCGTGCGTCCAAAAAGCGATCAAGACGCGCGCACTCGAACGGGCGCTCGAAGCGCCGATGAACGACGCGCTGAAGGAAGCCCTGGGATCGGAGACCGGCAGCAATGACGGAACGGCTCTTTAACGCGATCGGGCTTTCAATGAAAGCCGGCAAGGTGAAAAGCGGCGCGTTTGCCGCGGAGAGCACGATCCGATCCGGCAAGGCAAAGCTGGTTCTTTTGGAGGAAACGGCGTCGGAGGCGACGAAGACGCATTATGAACATCTGTGCACGGCATACGGCGTTCCGTTTTATACGGTGGAGACCGTGGGTCAGGCGATCGGAAAGGATTCGCACATCGTGATGGCGGTGACGGATCCGAACTTCCGGGATATGATAGAGCGCGCAATGCGCAATTCCGATGAAAAGCGGGGATGAGTATGGCAACGAATTTTTTGGAAACAGCAAAGAATTTAAAAGAGGAGATGCAAGCGCTGCTGCATAAGCTCGACGGCACGAAGGGTACGATCGGTACGCTCTTAGACGCCGCGCGCCGAACGGAAGGCAGTATGATCGACCGCGAGGAAAAGGAGAAGCAGGAGCGTGAGGAGCGCGAACGCGCCGAGCGGCTCAAGGCGGTGCTTGAAAGCGACGCAGATCTTGCGGCGCACGCGGGCGGGACCGACGAATCGGAACCCGAACCGCAGCCGCAGACGGACACGCAGCCCGCGCCTGTTCAGCCGACTCCTGTTGAGCCGAAAAAGGAACCGGCAAAAACGGTTGAACCGCGTCCGCAGCGTCCGCAAAACGGCAGAGAACCGCAAAAGGAACGTCCGCAGAACGGCGACCGCAGACAGGACGGTGACCGCAGGCAGGAAAGCGGCGAACGCCGCGGCACCGACAACCGCGGACCGCGCCGTGAAAACGCCGGCGCACAGCGCGCGGTTGTGATCAACGTGCCGAATCCTTCCGACAATACAGGAAAGGCGGCAAGAACCGACAAGAAGAAACCGTTTGAAACGACGGATAAAAAGGCAAAGAGCAAGAAGACAATGATGAAGGAACAGGGACCGACCGCACGCGGCTGGGAAGACGACAGCCAGATGGGCAACCGCCGCAAGGTCAAAAAACACGAGCAGGAGGCGCAGCAGCCGAAGCCCGCTCCCGTTGTGATCGACCACGCGGTGATCACAACCGAGACGATTACAGTCAAGGATCTCTCCGAAAAGCTCGGCAAGCCGGCAAACGAGATTTTGAAGAAGCTTCTGATGCTCGGCATCATTGCGAACATCAACCAGGAGCTGGATTTCGATACCTGCGAGCTCATCGCGAGCGAGTTCGGCATCACGCTCGAACAACAGCTTCAAAAGTCCTTCGAGGACGTTTTGATGGATTCCGCGGACGACGTTGACGCACCGGAAACGCTGAAACCGCGTCCGCCGGTCGTCACCATCATGGGTCACGTCGACCACGGCAAGACGTCTCTCTTGGACGCGATCCGCAATTCCCACGTCACCGCGGGCGAGGCGGGCGGCATCACGCAGCACATCGGCG
>CAMNHT010000092.1 GCA_946539625.1 uncultured Clostridia bacterium
GAGATCCGCGTGGACACCTACCGTTCCGGCGGCGCGGGCGGACAGAACGTCAACAAGGTCAGCTCCGCGATCCGCATCACGCACCTTGCGACCGGCATCGTCGTGCAGTGCCAGAACGAGCGCAGTCAGCTGCAGAATAAGGAGATGGCAATGCGCATCCTGAAAGGTAAGCTTCTGGAGCTTCAGGAGCGCGAGCGCGAGCAGCAGATGCAGGAGATCAAGGGCGAGATGAAGAAGATCGAATGGGGCAGCCAGATCCGCTCCTACGTCTTCCAGCCGTACACGCTGGTCAAGGACCACCGCACCGGCGCCGAAAACGGCAACATCCAGGCGGTCATGGACGGCGACCTCGACCTGTTCATTTCGGCATACTTAACAATGTCTTAACTTTATGGCGTTCCCTCGGGAACGCCTTTTCACGCGCCACGGGCGCAGTTCACGCACGCAGGGCAATTCATTCGGTATCGAGAGGAGAGCATATGATCCGACCGGTGATTTTTGTCAGCTTTGAGCAGGGGAAGATCGAGGAGTGACGGAACGATTTTCGCGGATGCTTCTCGATTTTGAAACACTATCCGCTGCTTTACGCGACGTATCGCGAGGAACAAAAGAACATTCGTCCTTTCTACGGGCATCCGTATGCGGAGCGCCCGGACAAGGTTTATCACGGAACGCAGAGAGAGGGACCAGACGTCTTTCACGGCGATTTCAGGGAAGCGACCTCCTCTCGGGAAAAACGGCTGATCAGGCGGATCATGCACGAAAACAGACGGCATGCAGCGCTTCGGACCGAGGCGGAAGCAAAGACGGCTTTTGACATGCTGCAGCATCCGGAGCAATATGAAATCATTCATACCAGAGTTGCGGGATCGAACGACGCATTTCCGAAGGATTGGGCGTTTCTCGGATATGACGTCGGCTATGAGGCCGGCTTCGACGGCGCGTATTCGATCGTCTGCGATTGTCTGTTTCTTCCGCAATGGCACGGCTGCGACGCTGAGGGGACGCTGTTTTCGGAGGATTTCCGAAAGCTGAATGAGAACGGGCTGTTCTCAAGCTGGGACGACGCGTATGCCTATCTTGTGAAATATCGGAACGAGGAATGGTCGGAAATCGGTTGGTTTTTTATCTGTGAGGTACGGCGCAAAGAGCCTGCCGGTTCCGGCAGCGAATGATGATTCGGGGGGTATAACAATCCCCCTTTACACAAGGGGATCTTTGTTCGGCGGGAGCCGCCTATGTGCAAAGGAACGCTCGGTTCTGCGTTCAATGATGAGGAGAAACCTCGGCTTGCGCGAATCCAAAAGCCTTCCCCCTGATGTGGGGAAGGTGTCACGACGAAGGAGTGACGGATGAGGAGTATACGCAGAAAAGCGTTAGCTTTTCGCGGATCAATGAATTGCGGCAGAGCCGCATGGAGGGAGTATGCAAAAACCGCTGATCGGCGTAACGCCGCTGTTTGACCGCGGACGGGATTCCTATTGGATGCTGCCCGGGTATTTTCTTGCATTGGAGCAGGCAGGCGCGGTACCCGTGATGCTGCCGCTCCTTGATGATGAAGAATCTCTGAAACGCCTTGTCGACACGCTCGACGGGTTTTTGATCGCCGGCGGGCAGGACGTTTCGCCTGCGCTGTACGGCGAAGAAACGAAACCGACCTGCAAGGAGCTGTGCCCGGAGCGCGACGCAATGGAATCGGTGCTGTTAAGGCTCCTTTGGAATGCAAACAAGCCGGTATTCGGCATCTGCCGCGGCTTGCAGATGATAAACGCGCACCTCGGCGGAACGCTCTTTCAAGACCTTCCGACCGAGCATCCGTCCGGTCTAAACCACCGCATGGCAGCGCCGTACGACCGCGCCGAGCATCCGGTCACGCTCGTAAAGGATACGCCGCTGTTTTCGCTTCTCGGCGCAGATTCGATCGGCGTCAACAGCTGTCACCATCAGGCGATCAAAACGCTTGCGCCGTGCTTGCATCCGATGGCGTTCGCACCGGACGGGCTCGTTGAGGCGATCTATGCACCCGAAAAGCGTTTTGTTTGGGCGGTGCAGTGGCATCCGGAGTTCTTCTTCCGCAAAGACGAAAACAGCCGGAAACTCTTTCAAGCGTTCGTGCAAGCAGCAAAAGGAGGCAACCATGCGTAATTTCGGAATGTCCATGCTCTGGTTCTGGATCGCGTACATCATCGTGACGCTGATCGGGATCGGGCACACGATTTTCAACATCACCGTGCTGCACATGAAGTCCATGAAGGACGGTCCCGGCATGGGCGAGGGCTACGAAAAGACAAAGCCGTGGCATCCGCTCTACAACATCGTGATCTTTTCGCTGTTCGGCTGGCTGTATATGAGAGGGCTCGAAAACCCGACGATCTCCGATGCATTGATCACCGGCGCGATCTGGGCAGGGATCTGCATCGTGTTCGATGTGTTCGGCTGGGTGCTCATCAAGCATCCGTGGAGCCTGACGTTTCGGGAGTTCTATGTGGATTATCAGCCGTGGATCACGCTGATCTATCTCGCGATCTTTCTGGGTCCGATCGTCGGATATTGGTTTTGCGGGATCGCGTAAGGGGGAACCCTGTCCCTATGGGCGAATGTACGGCAAGGCGCCGGGGACCGTCGCCCCCTGCAGCGTGATGCAGGCAGATCGCGCGCTCCGCGAACGGACCGTCGCCCCCTGCGGTTCGGTTCGGCATTCGCACGCAGAACAGCCGAAAGGCTTCTCCTCCTTTAGGGTGGAGAAGCTGTCACGAAGTGACTGATGAGGGGGTGTTCTGCGGGATGAATCATGCAGGCGCATGAAAAAGGAGCTTCCGCGCGGGAAGCTCCTTTTCGGGTGAAACTTACAACGGCTCTATGAGGCCGAAATTGCCGTCTTTACGTTTATAAAGGACGTTGATTTCGTTCGTGTCCACGTTGCGGAATACGTAGAAGGCATGGCCTAAGAGCTCGAGCTGCAGCATTGCCTCCTCCTCGCTCATCGGCTTGACGGAGAACTGCTTCACGCGGACGATGCGCGGTCCGTCTTCTTCGTCCTCGTCGTCCTCGATCGGAAGATCGCGGAATGCATCCTGGCGAAGTCCCTTCGCGAGACGCGTGCGGTTGTGCACGATCTGCTTTTCGAGCTTTTCGACGATGTTGTCGAGCGATGCATACATATCGCCCGAGACCTCCTCGCCGCGGATGATGCGTCCCTCATGCGGGATCGTCACCTCGACGATGTGGCGGTTCTTTTCGACGGAGAGAGTGACCTGTGCTTCTGTGTCCTGCGGGAAGTACCGATCCAGTTTGGAGAGCTTCTTTTCTGCGACTTCGCGCATGTATTCGGAGACCTCCAAGTTCTTGCCGGAAATAGAAATACGCATATGTTCCACTCCTTCTGACACGTGTATTGTGTTCGTGTCATCTATATATTACCACACTTTTCCTGAAATATCTTCCCTTTTTTCAAAAAAACACAAAAATTTTTATTTTTATACAAATTCCTTGCGTTTTCGGGTATTTTGACGCGACTTACGGATTGCCGGGCGGCGTACGCGGTCGCAGCTGCTCAAAAAGCCGCATCATTTGAAAGAGCTTCTCCATATCCGGCATCTGCATAGGCGGCTTTTGCGGCGCGGGCGGAGCAGGCGGCGGAGGAGGGGGCGTCGGCGCGGGAACCGGGACATTCAGCCGATAGGCAAGCTGATCGATCATCGACGGCGGCAGAAGCGGCGCGAGCGCTTTGACGTATGCTTCGACGCCGGCGCGTCCGTGCTCGTCTCGGACGGCTTCGCCCAAAACGACGGCGCAGGAAAGAGGGGACGGACCGTTTCGTTGCGGTTGTGGGTTCATGGCAATTCCTCCTTAAAGCATGATATGCCCGATGCACGAATTCGGTGCGCGGCGCATAGGATATCGGGAGGTGATTCGAATGAATATCAACGAGCAGTATGAAACCTATCGAAACAAATCGAGCGATGAACTGATGGAAACGCTCCTGAAGCTTACCGCGGAGCAGAAACAGACCGGAGAAATGACCGAAGGGAAGATGGAGGAGATCTATCGGATGCTTGCGCCGATGCTGTCCGAAAGCCAGAAAGCGCGCATGCGCGAGATCATTGCGCGGCTGAATACGCCGAATTGACAATCGCCGAGGAACCGGTTTGTTCCGCCCCGCGCCTGCGGATCGGCGACGCTGTTCTTCACCCTGCAAGGAGCGGGGGACGTGTTTTCGAAGATTTGCGTCATAAATCCGCAAAATCGTTGCAGGTCGTTCACAATCGTCCCCTTTTCAAGCGGGGCGATTGTGTGCTATAATACGTAAGATATCGTTCAAGGAGATTCTTATGGGATTTTTGGACAAGCTGCTCGGCACCTCGAGCGAAAGCAAATTAAAGAAATTGAAGCCCAAGGTGGCGGCGATCAACGCTTTGGAGCCGGAAATGCAGAAGCTTTCCGACGAACAGCTCCGGCACAAGACCGTCGAGTTCAAAGAACGCCTGAAAAACGGCGAAACGCTCGACGACCTTTTGGTCGAGGCGTTTGCGGTCGTGCGCGAAGCGGGCGTGAGAACCGTCGGCATGCGGCACTTTGACGTGCAGCTATTGGGCGGCATGGTGCTCCATCAGGGGCGTATCGCCGAAATGAAGACCGGCGAAGGCAAAACGCTCGTCGCAACGCTGCCGGCATATCTGAACGCGCTGGAGGGCGAGGGCGTGCACATCGTCACCGTCAACGACTACCTCGCAAAGCGCGACGCGCAGTGGATGGGAAAGATCTACCGTTTTTTGGGGCTGAAGGTCGGTTGTATCATCCACGACCTCGACCCGGACGAGCGGCGAGAGGCGTATCTTGCGGACATCACCTACGGCACGAATAACGAGTTCGGGTTTGATTATCTGCGCGACAACATGTGCGTCTATAAAGAGCGCATGGTGCAGCGTTCGCTGCATTACGCGATCGTCGACGAGGTCGACTCGATCCTGATCGACGAGGCGAGAACGCCGCTGATCATTTCGGGACGCGGCGAGGAAAGCTCCGAGATGTACGTTGCGGCGGACCGCTTCGTAAAGGGGCTTACCCGCGGCGAGGACGTTAAGGAGATCAGTAAATCCGATCAGCTGCAGGGCATCGAGCAGCCGGAAAGCGGCGATTACATGGTCGACGTGAAGCACCGTCAGGTCTCGCTGACCGCGGAGGGCATCAAAAAGGCGGAGAAGTATTTCAACGTCGAATCGCTTGCCGACACCGAGAACACCGAGCTGAACCACTATATCAAACAGGCGTTGCGCGCGCGGTCGCTCTTTGAGCGCGACAAGGATTACGTCGTGCAGAACGGACAGGTCATCATCGTCGACGAATTCACCGGCCGACTGATGATCGGACGCCGCTACAATGAGGGTCTGCATCAGGCGCTGGAGGCGAAGGAGGGCGTGAAGGTCGAGCGCGAGAACAAGACGCTTGCGACGATCACGTTCCAGAACTACTTCCGCATGTTCAAAAAGCTGGCGGGCATGACCGGTACGGCAAAGACCGAGGAGGACGAGTTCTCCGCGATCTACGACCTCGACGTCGTCGAAATCCCGACGAACAAGCCGAACATCCGCGTCGACAACAAGGACAGCGTCTACATGACCGAGGAGGGCAAGTTCCGCGCAGTCGTTGCTGAGATCGAGCAGGTCCACGCGACCGGTCAGCCGATCCTCGTCGGCACGATCTCGGTCGAGCGCAGCGAATACCTCTCCGGCCTTTTGAAGCGCAAGGGCATCCCGCACGAGGTGCTGAACGCAAAGTATCACGCAAAGGAAGCGGAGATCGTCGCGCAGGCGGGCAAGCTGAACCAGATCACGATCGCAACGAACATGGCGGGCCGCGGCACGGACATCCTGCTCGGCGGCAACCCGGACTTTCTCGCGCGCCGCGCGATGCGGCAGGAAGGCATGGAGGAGGAGCTCATCGACGAGGCGACCGGACATGCCGA
>CAMNHT010000093.1 GCA_946539625.1 uncultured Clostridia bacterium
TGATACGCACATCCTCGAGCGGAAACACGAACGGCTGCCGGTAGTAATCGACGAGAACCTTCGGCCGGAGTCCTTCCGTGCGAAGCGCGGCGTATGCCTCCTTCGCAAAGGGATTGTTGAGATACAGGAGGAAGGTGAACTCCCCGGCGATCAGCGCTTCCGCCTGATTGCGCGTCAGCGACAGACTGTCCTTTTTGATGAACTGACCGTTCTTGTGCTTGCGTTCGAGCTTGATGACACGATCCGAATAATTGTAAATGCGGATGCGCCACTTGTCGCGGTACTGCACACCCGCGACCTTTTGTTCGACCGCCGAATCAAGCGCATCGTCGAAATACAAGCTTCGGATGAGATACCCTCCGCCGGTCTTCTGCGCATACGGATCCGGTTTCATCGCGGCATTCAGGCGAATCGCCAGAAGCTCGGCGTCCGCATCCGAGATCACGTACTTGAGCTCGTGCCGATAGCCCTTGGCATTCGGTTTCAGTTTCAGATTCACGAAATCTTGCCTACCTTTCCGAACAAGCTGATCATCTCATCGTCGCCGAGGTGATAGTTCGTGTGCTCGTTGATAAAATGCTGGCAGTAGTACAGGTACCAGTCCTGATAGTTCTTGGCATAGTTGCGGATCTTGTCGACATGGCTGTTCCAGCCTTTTGTGGACAGATCGTGATACGGTCTCCAACGGACGAGGTCCCAGGTCTCCATCTCCTTGCGGATGTTTTCCTGCAGATAATCGACATTGGCGAGGATCTTCTCCGGCGTATAGACTTCATTATAGAAGTATGCGCACCATTTCAGGAAGATCTTCACAAATTCATTATTCGACAGCATCGAACGCCCGAGCACCGTCGAGAAGCCCTGCCCCGCGCCGTGTCCCGCGGGATCAAAGTACCGCCAGAAATAGTCGCGCCGAAAGCCGGTGGATTTCTCCGCCGCCTGGCTCGGGTTGTCGCCGTTCATCGCCCAGCAGTAGTCGTACTGGATCCAGCGCCATTTGTTGTCCTTTTCGGACGAGCGCCACCATTTGATGTTGCCGGTGTCGGTGTTGCCGATGATGATCTCGAACGCGCAGTACATAGCGAACTGATCGGCGTCGACCTGCGAACAGACATAATCGTAATCCGACTGGTTCGAGAGATTGCAGTTTTTACTCTCGCAGAACGCAATCAGGTCCTTATAATCGTTAAGTCCTTTGTTTGCGCTCTCATAGATATTGCTGCAAACGATGCACTGCTCGTTGTTGCCGTTGCCCTTGAGGATGTCGATCGTGTCCTCATCCTCGACGCCGTAGTGCTGCGCGATATAATGTTTGCTGATCTTTTCACGCAGGTTGTAGACGCCCCAGTACTGTCCGTTGATATACACGATGCACTGGATAAATGCCTGGTTCGCGAGATCGACGTCCGCGTCGTCCAGCAAGCTCTGCACCAGCACGTCGCGGATGCGCGAAAGCGCCGCGTCCTGTCCCGATGCGCGCAGCACGAGGGACTTATACTCCGTAAACGGGCGATTCTCAAAGAACGAGTATGCAAGGCGGCTGCTGCCGACGCCCTTTCTGGCGATCAGCGCAATGCCCTTCTGCCCGATCTTTCTCGAGAACGCACCGAATATCCGAATATTCAGGTTGTCTTCGAACAGCACATTTTTGCCGCCGGCGTCCAAGTAGGTAAAGGTCGCCGGCTTCTCCCACATGCGTCCGCGCATATTGAAGTTGGCGTACTTGCCCATGACCTCTTTCTTATCGGACTGCCCGATCATGATCTCGTCGGCTTCGCCCTTGCCGGTGTAGTCGTCGCCCTTGACGTAAATGCCGTACTGTTTATTCCAGAGATTGTCGGGATCGGTAACAAGGAATACGACCGGCAAACTGGTTTTGTGCGCTTCGACGGTTTCCACGTCACCGATGATAACGTACGTATAGGAATGCACGTCGCTCGGATAGCGGCTGTTGTCCGAAGAGAAGGTGCGCACGCGAAGGACCGTGTTCTCTTTGATCGCGATCGGCCCCGATACGCGCGTGTCGGATTCGGTCGGCGTTGTCGACTTTACCGGATCATTTTCCTTGCCACAGGAGAGCGTATACGTCGCGTAGCACCCGTCCGGCACGGTAATGTTGACCGTCTGAACGCCCTGATAGATGCCGCTGTGCGTATCCACCGTCGGCGCTTCGCAGAAGATCCCGCGCCCGTCCGCGCCGTTTTGCGCGCCTTCGGTCGGCGTATCGAACAGCTTCCATGCGCCGGTCGCATCACGTCCGTAGGATATACAGGCATGCGCCGGCGGAACGATCACGCGGTCGATCATAACGCCTTCTGCATCATACAGCATCAGCGTTTCGCCTTCCGCCGCGATGTCGAAGTTCAGAAGGTATTTTCTCTGGTCAGCCGTTACATCCTTTTCGGACTGACCTTCGCGGGGCAAGCTGCCCTCGAGCTGCAGGACGAGATATCCTTTTCCGGCGATACTCGTTCCGTCAGGAAAAACCCATTTACGAGGTTTTGACTCGTTGTCTGAGAGCGAAAAGCCCGACAGATTGACCGGTGAATCGGACTTGTTATAGATCTCGATCCAGCTGCCGTAGTCGGCGTCGTACGGTCGTTCGCTCTTTGTGCTGTTGGAATAGGCGTAGACGACGTGGTATCCGTTCACGAGGATCTCGTTCAGCGAGATGTCATGCACGCCCATCGGGCCGTTTTCCTTCTCCTCGAACAGCAAACGGCCGTTGACCGTGTTGTCATAGCCGGGCGTCGGCTTGTCCGAAGCCTCAAACGCCGCGTTCGGATCGAACTGGCTGTTTGTATAGATTTTCGCGTAGGAGCAGTTCTTCTGCTGCACGCCGAAGTCGATGAGATCGACGATCAGGTCGTTGTTCGTCGTGAAGATAAGTGTTTCCCCGCCCTGTGAGGACAGACCGAAATCAAAACTGGAAACACCAGTGACCGGTTTTTCGGTGTGATACAGAACGAGATAGGAATACGCGTCGAGCTTCGTTCCCTGCGGGAAGGTAAATTTTTTCGGATTGGTGACGTCGTCAGAAAGACTGTATCCCGAGAGATCGAACGCCGTGCTTCCGGAATTGTACAGCTCGATCCAGTCGCAGTAGGTTCCGTCCGGCGCTTTGTGCGCGGTGCCGTTCGACGCCATGAACTCGGTCACGCGGACCGGGCAGGAAACCGTTTCCGCAACGCCGGTCTCTGACTTCGTCTGATGCGACGCATTATAGGCATTCCAGCCTTCTTCGGTGTTCGGGAAGCCGGGCGTCGGCTTCATCAGCAGCCATTCACCGCTTTCGTTGTACGCAAACGCGTTTCCGCCGACCGCGACCGTTTCATTCTGTGTACCGTCTCCGACACCGTATGCGTTCGCGCTGCCCTTCTGCCCCGCGTAAAAGCCGTTCAGATCGACTGTCGCGATCGCGGTGCCGGAAGGATCGACAAAGCGCAGGACGTCGTTCTTGGAAAGCGCAAAATCCGTAATGAGGATCTTGCTTTCCGTGCCGTCGTCGCTCTTGATCCGAAGATAACCCTCGCCGTTGGTCGGATCATCCTTCATGCACCACACGACCAGATAGTCGTGCGCGCGGATGATCGACTCGCTCGGGAACATCCAGAGCGAGATCTCGTCGTCGGTGAGTCCGTAGCCGAACAGATCCATATCCGAATTGCTGCGATTGTACAGCTCAACATAGTCGCTGTACGTGCCGAGCGGATCGCGCACGGTCTGTTTGTTGCTGACAAGGATCTCGCTGACGATCACGCTTGATTTGCTCTGCGTGTTCGCCGCCGTACTTCCCGCGCATCTGCTCGTGCCGCAGCTGATTACGGCGGAGATCCCGACGATCAGCACGAGCACGATCGCAAGTCCGATCGCAAGAAGTGTCCGTTTTTGTTTCTGTTTATTGTTCATATCGTATCCTCAGCTTGCTCATTCTTCAACGACTGTATCATAACATATTTTTTACCGTTCGCAAGGCGGAACGGCAATTATTCACAAAAATCTTGCAGGTTTGACGACTATGCGTAGTCGTGCATGCGCTTTAAGAGGATCTCCCGCCGGTTCTCCTCCGGATGCACCGCGCACCGAAGCAGCAGCGCATGCTTGATCCGTCCGACGCGTTCACCCGCCGAAATGCCGAGCTCACACATGATGTCCTCTCCCGAAACGGCAAGCTCGCTTTCCGAAAACGGCGCGTGCTCCCGCTGCATGTCCCGATAGATCCTGCGCCAGCGTTCGGCGGTATATTCCGTTTGGTAGCCGCTTCCGCGGATGTCCGCCTCGCGGATCGCAATAAGGTCCTCCGTCCGCTCCCTGCCGAATGCAGAGAAACGCTTTCGGATCGCGGCGTCCGACGCGGCGTCATTGAGATCGAACATGTGGATGCGGATCACCCCGCACACGCGCTCGATCAGTGTTTTCGGATACCGTAAGCGTTCAAGCATCGTTCGCGCGATGTCCGTTCCGTACACGTCATGCGCGTAGAGCTTGCCGTCGCGCCGCAGAGCTTCCGGCTTGCCGACGTCGTGCAAAAGTCCCGCAAGCCGCAGTCCGAGCTCCTCCGGCGTGTTTTCGCAGGTATGGAACAGATGCAAAAGAACGTCGTATTTATGGTAGTCTTTCCGCTGTTCCATACCGTCGCACAAAACGAGCTCCGGCAGCAGATACGGCAGCGCACCGACGTCGTGCAGCCCGATCAACGCGTCAAACACGCGCGGTCCCAAAAGCATTTTATCAAGCTCCTGCCGTTTGCGTTCCCACGCAACGTCGTCGAGAAGCGAGGCGTTTTCTTTCGCTGCCGTCCATGTTTCCGGGTCGATCGAAAAGTCCAGCGCCGCGGAAAACCGCACGAGCCGCAAAATCCGAAGCCCGTCGTCTCTGAGGATCACGGCAGGGTCCGCCGTCGTGGTGCGCAGCACACGGTTTTCAAGATCGGCGATCCCGCCGGTCGGATCAAGGATCGTTCCGTCGGTCACGGATTCATACAGCGCGTTGACCGAAAAGTCCCTTCGGAACGCGTCTTCCTCCGGTGAATCGGAAAAGCGGACCGCGTCGGGTTTGTGCGCGCCGCCCGCACCGTAGGATTCAGTGCGGAATGTCGTGTGCTCGCAGTCTGTGCCGTCGATCGTGATGAGCACCGTGCCGAGCGTCTTCTGTACGATCCTTGCCGCAATTCCGAACGCGTTTGCATACCCGATCAACTCTTCCGGTCTTGCCTTGCTTGCAAGGTCCACGTCGTGAACAGCCCTTCCGAGCAGCGCGTCACGTACGCAGCCGCCGACCGCATAGAGCGTTATCCCGTCCTGTTCGAGGGCTTTCGCAAACGCGCGCAATGCAGTCGGCAGCGATAACATATTATGCTTCTCCTTCGGGCGTTTCCGAGGTGGTCTCCGGCACGGCGGTCGCTTCGCCTTCCTCATCGGGAACAATTTCCTGATGCGGTAAAAGCGCGACGCTTGCGATCTTCGTATCGCCGTCGAGCGACATCAGCCGTACGCCCTGCGTATTTCTGCCGATGATCGAGATCTGATCCACCGGCATGCGCATGATCACGCCGTCGTCGCGAACGAGCAGCAGATCCTCATCCTCGGTCGTCATTTTAAGGCACGCGAGTCCGCCGGTCTTTTCGGTCGCCTTCATGGCAAGGATGCCCTTGCCGCCGCGTCCCTGGACCGTGAACTGGCTTTCGTCGGTGCGCTTGCCGAGACCCTTTTCGGTGACGGTCAGCACCAGTCCGCCCGGCTTTACAAGGACCATATCCATCACGATATCGCCTTCATCCAGTTTGATCGAGCGCACGCCCATGCCGCCTCTGCCGGTTGCGCGGACGTCGCTTTCACGGAAGCGGATGCACTTGCCGTTTCGGGACGCGATGA
>CAMNHT010000094.1 GCA_946539625.1 uncultured Clostridia bacterium
CGACCTCGTCGTGCGAGAACGCAAGGATGTAATTTTCGGAGAACGCGTACATCAGGCTGAACGTCAGCTTGTCGTGATGCCATTTTCTGTAGAGCGAATCCATCTGCATATAGCGCAGCATATCGTTCATCCAGCCCATGTTCCACTTGTAGTCGAAGCCTAAGCTGTCGTCATGCTTGTTCGTCACGCGCGGGAACGCCGTGCTCTCCTCCGCGATCAGGATCTTGTTGCCGGGAATTTCTTTGACCGCCGCCGCGATCTTATGGAACAGATTGATCGCGTCGAGGTTCTCCTTGCCGCCGTATTGGTTCGGCAGCCATTCGCCGTCGTTTCTGCCGTAATCAAGATACAGCATGCAGCTCACCGCGTCGACGCGAAGCCCGTCGATGTGGAACTCTTTGAGCCAGTAGCACGCATTGCTGACGAGGAAGCTCTGCACCTGCGTTCTGCCGTAGTCGAACAGGAGCGTGCCCCACTGCTTCATCTCCGAGCGCCGCCAGTCGGGATGCTCATACGTCGGCGTGCCGTCAAAGTACGCCAGTCCGTAGCTGTCGCGCGTAAAGTGCGCGGGAACCCAGTCCATGATCACGCCGAGGCCCTTTTTGTGCGCGCAGTCGACGAAGTACCGGAAATCGTCCGGCGTGCCGTAGCGCGTCGTCGGGGCGTAGTAGCCGGTGACCTGATAGCCCCAGCTCGGATTGAACGGATACGCCATCAGCGGCATGCATTCGATGTGCGTATAACCCATATCGGCGCAGTAGTCGACGAGTTCGGTCGCAAGCTCGCGATAGCCGAGCCCCTTGCGCCACGAGCCCAGATGCACCTCATAGATGTTCATCGGCTCGCTGTGCCGCTTTGAGCAGCGCGCAAGATACCCTTCGTCCGTCCACGGGAATTCGCCTGCTTCATAAACCATCGACGCCGTTCCTGCGACCTCGCAGCGCTGCGCATACGGGTCCGCCTTCATCGAGACGTTGCCGTCCGGTCCCTGAACCGCGTACTTATAGAGCTGCCCCTCCTGCGCAATACCGATGAGGATCTCCCAGACGCCGGTCGAGCCGACCCGGTACATTTGGTCCGCGTTCGGATTCCAGCCGTTCCAGTCGCCCGCGACTGCAACGCTTCTCGCGTTCGGCGCCCACACGGAAAACCGCCATACCCGCTCGCCGTTGTGCTCAACCCTGTGACAGCCGAGCGAACGGTATGCCGTCTTTGTCGTACCTTCGTTAAAGTAGTACAGTTCTTCATCTGTCAGATGTGACATGATTGCACCTCATCCCGGGCAGAGGATCCGATCCTGCGCCCCTGTTTTTACACAGTTATAATATCATATATTTCAGTGGTTGGAAAGTGTTTCCTCGAATGAATTTATTGCAAAACCGTGAAATTTTTAACAGAATCGTTCCCTTTTCCTTTTGGAATGTGGTATACTGCACCAAAACAGAAAGGAGTGGAACCGTGAAGGAATCGACAAAGCATTGGATCATGATCGGGAGCTTTGCGCTCGCTCTGGCGCTGCTTGCCGTTCTCATTCCGCTCGTTTTTACAAACCCCCGCCCGAAAGCGGCGGTTCTTACGCCGGTCACCGTCATCACACCGGAGCCGGAAACCGGCGAGGACGCGATCGCGATCTTTACGCCGTCGCCTTCGCCCGTGCCCGTGATCACCACACCGAAGCCGGTCTACCCCGAAAAAGCGGTCAACATCCTTGTCGACGGCACGCCGCTGTTCGCAGTCGCAAGCCGCGAGGTCGCCGAGCAGCTCGTCCGCATCTTTCTGGATGAATGCGCCGCGGAAAATCTCAGCGCAAACGCGATCCTTCTTTCCGCGTCGATCGACGCGACTCTTTCGACCGTTCCCGCGGACGGTTCCGTGGAATACCTGGAATACGACGTTGCTTTGAATCTTTTGCGCAGGGATCGAAGCCTGATTCCCGTGCGCCGCACCGCGGAGCGCGTTGAAGTGCGCACCGAAACGTTTGAACCGCAGACCGAACGCACGCCGCTGCTGCCCAACGGCACGCGCATGTTCCGAAAGCTCGGTACGCCTTCCCGCACACTCGTCTATACCGAAACGCTGTATCAGAACGGGCTGCCCGTTTCCGAAGCCGAAACGCTCAGCGCGCCGGTGCAGGCCGGAAGCGCACAAGCGGAGCTGGTCGGCACGTACCGTCTTCGCGCAGGCTTTGTTTCCGATCCGGAAGCGCCGGAGCGGTTCGAAGGCAGCATGGGACCGTTGCCCGCTGCGCTTTCATTTGTCGCGCCGGTCCGGGAAGGAAAGCTTTCGGGATATTTCGGATTGCAGACCGGTGAAATGCGCTACGGCGTCGACTATACCGCCGCGCCGGACACGCGCGTCGTCGCGCCGGAATCCGGTACGGTCGTGTTTATGGGTGAACGCGCAGGGCTCGGATTTGTGATCGACATCCGCCACGACGAGGGCTTTCTCTCGCGCATTTCCTTTCCCGCCGGCGCCGCCGCAAACGGACTGATGCTCGAAAAGCACGTGAACAAGGGCGAAACGATCGCCGTGCTTTCGACGGTCGAAGGGGCGAAGGAGTCCGTTCTGCACTATGAGCTTCTGATCGACGGCATCCCTTATAATCCGCTGTACTATCTGCCCGTCTGAAAACGAATGTAAAAAAGGGTGTTCAGAAACGGCAATTCTTAACACCTTCTTATTATGTTACGCGTCTTGTTCTCTTTTCCGCACGCCCAGCCAAACAATGAAGACGCCTGCGGCGACGAAGCATTCCGAAAGGGCCAGCGTCATGCCGACGCCGAGATGCTCGATCGAAAGACCGCCGAGCAGCATGCTGAAAACGCCCGCCGCAAGCCCCGCCTCCGTAAGAAGCATTTGCCCCTTGACGCGATCGCTCTCCTGTACGCAGTCATTTGCGTAGTACGACGACGCCGGCACGAAGATCGCATAGCACAGCATCTGCAGCGCGGATGAAACATACACTGCCCATGTCCCGATCGAAAAAAGCGCGGCTATAAGCAGCAGCCCGGTTTTGAGCAGGTACACCGACGCGCTCGCAATGAGCAGTACGCGGTCCGGGATCCGTTTGCGAATATGCGAATACGCCGACATCGCCGGGAACTCGACCAGCGCCGCGATCGCGATCATCACGCTCATATCGCCGCCCGTGACGTTTGTGATGCTCGCAAGGTAGCTGTTGATCACCATATGCGGCACGATCAGGATCAGATTCCCGACGCAGAACAGCACAAAGCGCGGATACCGCCGAAACACGTCGGAGAGACGTCCGCCCGTTTCCCGCACCGAAACACCTTCCCGATGCGGCGCAAAGAACAGCGCCGTAAAGAACAGTCCGATCTGCGCGGCGGCAAAGACCCAAAGCGTTGCATCGATGCTGCGCGCCGCAAGCGCGCCGAACACGAGCGATGCAAGCGCGTAGATAACACTCGCGACCCCGCGCGCAAAGGAATAATCGAGATCGAGTCCGCGATTGATATACGAAAAACCGACGGCGTTGATCAGCGGCTGCACCGTGAGCGTCACGCCCGACAGCGCGCCGAGCAAAGCCGCAAAGACGACCGGCGCATTCCCGCCGATCCGTGCCGAAACGGCAAGCGCGCACGAAAGCAGCGCAACGGCGGTGATCCCGCGCCGCAGCGTCACACGTCTTCCGCGGTCCGCGGCGGCGGCAAGCAGCGGCTGAACGACCATTGCAAAGAGATACGAAGCCGCCAGGATCACCCCGATCATGCCGGTCGAAAAGCCGTGATGAAGAAGCAGCCGCTCCGTATACGAATACACAAGACACGCGCCGAGAAAATAAAAACCCTGCAAAAGGGAAAAACAAAAGGTTCTGCGCTTCATACGGCAATCCTATCATATCCGAAAAATTTTGGCAATTGCTTCGGTATACATTTTTTCACACGCGTCCATACTACAGCCGAGGTGATAAAAATGGAAGAACCGATGAATGAAATGAATGACCGTATGGAACGCTTCCGTCTGTTTCTCAGAAACAACGGATTCTACATCGCTCTGGTCGTCTGTCTCATCGTGATCGGCGGCGCGATCCTGCTGCTCGCTTTGGACAAGCCGGAGGAGGAAGAGGCGGAGGCGCCGACGACCGACGCGCCGATCGTAATTGTCGGACAGTCGGAGGATGAACGACTGAACGAGGTCGTCCACGCGCCGACCATGCTGCCCTTTGCGCCTGCCAAAACGCCGCTTCCGACCGTGATTCCGACGGCGGTCCCGCTGCCCTCCGCGACGGCCGAACCGACCAAAAAACCCGCAAGCGCGCCGAGTAAAGTCGCACCGCCCGTCGAGGGCGAAATCATATTCGGCTACGCGGTCGACAAGCTCCTGTATTCGGTGACGCTCGACCAGTGGACGACGCATGCCGCCGTGGACATCAAAGCCGACGCCGGCACGTCTGTCAAGTGCGTGTTTGCGGGCACGGTGGAGCGCGTGAATAAGGACGACGCTTTAGGCTGCTCGGTCACGGTCAGCCACGCAAACGGCCGCTCCACGCTCTATGCGAATTTAGGCGAAGACGTGCGCGTCAAGGTCGGCGACCGGGTGAACGCGGGCGATGTGCTCGGCACGGTCGGCACGAGCGCGATTTCCGAATGCGCGCTGCCCCCGCATCTGCACTTTGCGATCACGGTCGACGGTGTATCAAAGGACCCGGCAAAGTATGTGAGATTGGGATAAATCCCAAAAAACAGCAGCGGCGGACCGAACGGCCCGCCGCTTTTCATGATTCCGTTTTAATCCCCGAGCGTTTCCTTTACCCAGTTCGCGATCGTATCCTCCGCGGCTTCCGCCTGTTCTTCCGCTTTCTCGACCGCTTCTTCCGCGGCTTCTTCCGCCTCTTCCGCAATCTCTTCCGCTTCTTCGGCAGCTTCTTCGGCTTCTTCAACCGCCTCTTCGACTGCATCTTCGGCAATCGCTTCGGTTTCTTCCGCCGATTCCTCGGCTTCTTCGGCCGCATCTTCTGCGAGCTCTTCCGCTTCTTCGGCCGCCTCCTCCGCTTCTTCGGCCGCCTCCTCCGCTTCTTCCGCGGCTTCTTCCGGTTCGGGAACGGCCAGGTCCTCTTCACGGAAGACCTTGAACGGCTTGCCCTTCTTCCAGTTGAACCGGCGGGACAGGAGCAGGATCGCAACGCCCGCGATCAGGATCAGGATGCTGATCCACTGCGAGGTGTACAGCGCGCCGAACCTGCCGCGCTCCGCGTCGCCGCGGAACATCTCGATCACGAAACGCCAAACCGCGTACGCGACGAGATACCAGCCGGTCGTCGTGCCGAGGCGCTTCTCGGTGCAGAAGATGAGCACGAGCACTTCGCAAAGCACAAGCAGGAACACCGTTTCCATCAGCGGCACGGGCAGACGCATCGCGCCGTCCAGATACTTCACGGCAAGCGCGCCTTTATAGGTCAGGATGCCGAACTGTGCCGTTTCGCCGATCTCCAGGCCATAGCAGCAGCCCGCGAGCAGGCAGCCGACGCGTCCGAACGCGTGCGCCACGCAGAAGCACGGCGCAAAGAGGTCCGTGAACTCCAGAACGTTCCGTTTCTTTTTCCGCGCGACGAGGAAGATGCCGATGATGCCGCCGATCAGCCCGCCGTAGAAGACCATGCCCTCCATGAGAAGGCTTAAGATCCCTTTGATGAAGCCGTTTGAAAAAGCGGTTCTGAACACGCCCGGCGTCACGATCCAGTAGAGGAGCTTCATCCCGACGAAGCCGAGCAAAACCGCGTAAATGATCGCGTCGACGAACTCGCCGTTCCAGTCGAGCGCCGTTCTCTTTCGAAGGATCCAGCTTAACAGCACGGCAAGGATCGTGCCGACGAGCACGCA
>CAMNHT010000095.1 GCA_946539625.1 uncultured Clostridia bacterium
AACGAATGAAAAAGAAAATCGTCTGCATGCTGCTTGCAGGCGGACAGGGCAGCCGCCTCGGCGTTTTGACGTCCAGCATGGCAAAGCCTGCGGTCCCGTTCGGCGGAAAGTACCGCATCATCGACTTTCCGCTCAGCAATTGCGCAAACTCCGACATCGACACCGTCGGCGTTCTGACGCAGTACCGCCCTTTGGCGCTGAACGCGTACCTCGGCACCGGTCAGCACTGGGATCTCGACCGCACGGACGGCGGCGTGTTCGTGCTTCCGCCGTACATGACGGAGCATGACGGAAGATGGTACTCCGGCACGGCAAACGCGATCTGGCAGAACCGCGCCTTCCTTGATCAGTACGATCCCGATTACGTGCTGATCCTTTCGGGCGACCACATCTATAAGATGGATTATACGAAGATGCTGAAATTCCACGTGGCAAACAGCGCTGCGGCGACGATCGCGGTGCTTCGGGTTCCGATGGAGGAAGCGCATCGCTTCGGCATCATGAATACGGACGAAAACGGCAGGATCGTTTCGTTTGAGGAAAAGCCGAAGGAGCCGAAGAGCAACAACGCCTCGATGGGCATCTATATCTTCAACTGGAAGCTGCTGCGCGACTACATGGCGCGCGACGACGCCGATCCGAACAGCGAAAACGACTTCGGCAAGAACATCATTCCGAACATGCTGAACGCCGGCGAAAAGATGGTCGCGTACCCGTTTGAGGGCTACTGGAAGGACGTCGGAACGATCCAGAGCCTGTGGGAAGCGAACATGGACCTTCTGGGCGAACCGCCTGTGCTGGAGCTCAACGATCCAGCCTGGCGCATCTATACGCGCAACCCCGTCATGCCGCCGCACTATACCGACAAGGCAGCGGACGTGAAGGACAGTCTCGTCACGGAAGGCTGCGTGGTGCGCGGTACCGTGCGGCATACCGTGCTGTTCTGCGGCGTAAAGGTCGAGGGACGGTCGGAGCTGTTCGATTCCGTCGTATTCCCGAACGCCGAGATCGGCGAGGGCTGCTTTGTGAAGAAAGCGATCATCGGTGAAAACGCGATCATCGGCGACAACGTGCAGATCGGCGTGCCGCCGAAAGAGGGCGAAACGGTGGACAACCGCCTCACCGGCGATATTGCGCTCATCGGCAACGACGTGACGATCCCCGCGGGGACGGTGATCCCGTGCGGCGCGGTCGTGACCGCCGAAACGCTCGGACAGTTTATCAAGGGAGGAAATGAAGCATGAACCAGGAAGCATTCGGTCTGATCTTCACCGGTGAACACAATCCCTACATGCGCGATCTCGTGCTCTCCCGCGCGGTCGCGGCGGTGCCGTTCGGCGGACGCTACCGCGTGATCGACTTTACCCTTTCCAATCTGGTGAACACGGGCATCCGCAACGTCGGGCTGATCGTGCAAAAGAACTATCATTCGCTGATGGACCATCTCGGCACCGGCAAGGAATGGGATTTGAACCGCAAGCGCGGCGGTCTGTTCCTCCTGCCGCCGTTCTCCACCAAGGACAACACCGGCGTGTATCGCGGCGACATCGACGCGTTCCACTCGATCATGCAGTATGTGCGCCGTTCGAGCCAGAAATATCTGATCCTCTGCGGAAGCCATACCGTATTCAACACGACGTTTGACGCCATTTTAAGGCAGCACCGTGAGACCGGCGCGGATATCACCATCATGTACAACGAGGATCCGCGCTTCTTCCCGGAGGAGCAGAACCGCGACCTTCGTCTCATTCTCGACGGGGACGGCATGACGGTGAAGCGGCTCGAATGGAATCCGCGCAATCCCGGCTCGAATTTCCGCTCCTGCGAGATCACGATCATCGACAGGGACCTGTTCGAGGACCTTGTGGAAGAATCCTATTCGCGCGGCGGAGTCGATTTCATCCGTGAGATCCTGCTGCCGAAGGTCCGTGAGCTCAAGATCATGGGCTGGCGCTACGACGGCTACGTCGGACGCATCGACTCGATCAACACCTACTTCATGCACAGCATGGAACTTATGGATGCTTCCGCGGCGAAGGATCTCTTCAACATGCAGCATCCGATCTATACCAAGGTCAAGGACGAGATCGCGTCGGAGTACGGTGAAAACGCCGACGTCCGCAACGTCCTCATGGCAGACGGCTGCGCGATCGACGGCACGATCGAAAACTCCATCGTGTTCCGCGGCGTCACCGTGGAGCGCGGCGCGATCGTGAAGAACTCGATCCTGATGCAGGGCGTGACGGTGCGCAAGGGCGCCGTGCTCGATCATGTCATCCTCGACAAGAACGTTACCGTCAACGCGGGACGACAGCTCACGGGGTATGAGGGCATTCCGCTCGTCTTCCGCAAAAACCTGACCGTCTGACGAAACCGAAAGGAGAATCATCATGAAAATACTGTTTGCGGCAAGCGAATGCTTCCCGTTCATCAAAACCGGCGGTCTTGCCGACGTTGTCGGTTCGCTTCCGAAGGAGCTTGTGCATCAGGGCGCCGAAGTTGCGGTCATGATCCCGAAGTACACGCAGATCGACGATTACTACATCGTCAGGATGCAGCATGTCTGCCACTTCAACCTGCAGCTCGGAAGCTATTCCGTCTTCTGCGGCATCGACATGCTTGAGCAGGACGGCGTGAAATTCTATTTCGTTGACAACCTTGCGATGTTCGGCGGCGATAAGATCTACACCGGTGACGAGCAGGAGGGGTTCCGCTTCGCGTTCTTCTGCCGTGCGGTGCTCGAATCGTTCAAGCATATGAACTACTATCCGGATGTGATCCACTGCAACGACTGGCAGACGGGTCTCATTCCGGTTTTGCTGAACGACCAGTACCGCAATCTCGACGGCTACCGTGATGTGCATACCGTGTTCACGATCCACAACCTGAAGTTCCAGGGTATCTTCGACTGGCATCGCATCAACAGCGTATTGGGACTGAATGAGGGATACTTCTCACCGAATAATCTCGAGTTCTACGGCTTGCTTTCATTCATGAAAGCGGGTCTTGTGTTCGCAAACCGCATCACGACCGTCAGCCCGACCTATGCGGAGGAGATCCGCACCGGCTATTACGGCGAACGCCTCGACGGTCTTCTGCGCGCCAGACAGAACGTGCTGTCCGGTATTCTGAACGGAATAGACGGAATATCGTTTGATCCGAGTAATGATATGCATATTCCCGTTCACTATACAGCGGCAGATCCTTCCGGAAAGAAGCTTGATAAGGCGGCATTGCAGGAAGAACTGGGCTTGCAGAAGCGCGATGTACCGTTGATCGCTATGGTCACGCGTCTGACCGCGCAGAAGGGGCTCGATCTTGTGACCTGCGTTTTGAACGATATCATGCGCATGGACGTTCAGATGGTTGTGGTTGGAACGGGCGACGAGTATTTTGAAAATGCATTCCGCGACGCGCAGTATCGTTTCCCCGGCAGATTCGTCTGCTGTCTCCGGCACGACGAGCAAATCGCGCGCCGCGTATACGCTGCAAGCGACATCTATCTGATGCCGTCTCAGTTCGAACCGTGCGGACTTTCTCAGATGATCGCGATGCGATACGGTTCCATCCCGCTCGTGCGCGAAACCGGCGGACTGCGCGACAGCGTTTTGCCGTACAACTGGTATACCGACGACGGCAACGGCTTCAGTTTCCACGATTATAATGCGCACGATATGCTGCATGTGCTTGAACACGCGGTCGGGTACTGGTATGATGATCGCGAGATGTGGAAGCGTTTGATGCGGCGCGCCATGAAGACGGACTTTTCGTGGGCTGCTTCCGCAAGGAAGTACATGGAGCTGTATCGGAATCTCCTGGGTCTTCCGGATGAGCCGGTAAAGCCGGTCCGTAAGCGTACAACACGCACGGTCAAATCCGCCGAGGATAAGCCCGAACCCAAAGCAGCGGCAAAGAAGCCGACCGCAAAGAAATCCACGGCGTCAAAGCCGAAAAAATCCGAATAAAGATACCCAATCTTTACAGGGCCGTATTAACGGCTCTGTTTTTATGTTTCACGTGAAACATACACACAACACGGATCGGAAAATGTTTCACGTGAAACTTGAAAAAATGCCGGAACGGTATTGCCAAATACCATACGTTACGTTATAATGATCGGGTAAAGGAGCGATTATGGGTAAGATTATTTCAATCACCAATCAAAAAGGCGGCGTCGGAAAGACGACGACGGCGATCAATTTGAGCGCATGTGTTGCGCAAACGGGGAAACACGTACTGCTTGTCGACCTGGATCCGCAGGGCAATAGCACCAGCGGATTGGGCGTAACGAAGAAAAAAGACTTTCCGACGAGTTATGACGTTCTGATCGACGATGTTCCGGCACAGGATGCGATCCGTCATACGATGATCGAAACGCTGGACGTATTACCGTCACGCATTGAACTTGCCGGCGCGGAAGTCGAACTGGTGTCCATGATGGCACGTGAGCAGCGTTTGAAGCAGATGCTGTCTCCGATCGCGGATGGGTATGATTATATTTTCATTGACTGTCCCCCGTCTCTCGGATTGTTGACGCTGAACGCGCTGACGGCGTCCGATTCTCTTCTGGTGCCGATCCAGTGCGAGTATTACGCGCTTGAGGGACTCTCGCAGCTGATGAACACGGTCAAGCTCGTCCGGCGCAATCTGAACAGCAAGCTCGACATTCAGGGTGTTGTGCTGACCATGTTCTCATCACGGTTGAATCTTTGCGTACAGGTTGTCGAAGAAGTCAAGAAGTATTTCCGGGAGAAGGTCTATAACACAATCATTCCGCGTTCGGTTCGGATGAGCGAAGCGCCGAGCCATGGGCTGCCGATCACGCTGTACGATCCGCGGAACATCGGCGCAAAGGCGTATATCAATTTGGCGGAAGAATTTATCAAACGGGAGGAAGCAAATGGCTAAGAATAAGGGCCTTGGGCGCGGGCTTGACGCGCTTCTGGATGAGATCGATGCGCCTGAACAGACGCAGAACGGTAAGTTTGATGTAGATCTTTATGATATTGATACGAATCCGGATCAGCCGCGTAAGACGTTCGATCCGGAAAAGCTTGCGGAGCTGGCGCAGTCGATTAAGCGTCACGGTGTCGTGCAGCCGATCCTTGTCAAAAAGAACGGCGCACGTTATACGATCGTAGCGGGCGAGCGTCGCTACCGTGCAGCACGTCAAGCAGGTCTGATGACTGTCCCGGTCGTGCTGACAGACATCGACGAGGATGCGGTCATGGAGATTTCGCTCGTCGAAAACATTCAGCGCGAGAACCTCAATCCGATCGAGGAAGCCGCCGCGATCAAGCTTCTGATGCAGCAGCACGATCTCACGCAGGAAGAAGTTTCCGAGCGTGTCGGCAAAAGCCGTCCGGCAATTGCGAACGCGCTGCGTCTTCTGACGCTAGCGAAGTCTGTACAGAAGTTGATCAAGGACGGACGGCTCACGGCAGGTCACGGCAAGATGCTTGCGGGCGTCGGTGATCCGCGCGTACAGATGGAAATGGCGGAAAAATGTGTCGAAGGCGACTGGTCGGTGCGGCGTCTCGAGGACGAGCTGCGCTTTGCCGAAATGCCGAAACGCAAACATAAGGAAAAACCGGAACCGACGCCGGAATTCCGCAATGCCATGCACCGTATGCGCGCTGAGCTCGGCACCAAGGTGTCCGTGCAGGGCAATGAAGACAAGGGCAAGCTGATCATCCATTACTATTCGCATGAAGATCTCGACCGGATATACCGCGCAATCGTCGGAGACGAATGAGTAAAATGACGAATATGCGATAACAATATAATGGAAAGAACGGGAA
>CAMNHT010000096.1 GCA_946539625.1 uncultured Clostridia bacterium
GTCGAGGCCGAGCTCGTCGATCTTCAGCATGGCGAGCGCGTCCTGCGCTGTTTTAAGGTCGATCACGCCGTTTCCGCGTACCTGCGAATAGTCGCGTACGCGCCGAAGGAGACGGTTTGCGATACGCGGTGTTCCGCGCGAACGGGAAGCGATCTCCAAAGCGCCTTCCTCGTCGATCTCGATGTGCAGAATGTCGGCGGATCTTGTGACGATCTCCTTTAAGCTTTCCGGCGTGTACAGCTCAAGCTGCTCCTTGATGCCGAAGCGATCACGAAGCGGGGAGGAGAGCATGCCGAGACGCGTTGTCGCGCCGATCAGCGTGAACCGCGGCAGATCGAGCCGGATGCTCCTTGCACCGGGACCCTTGCCGATGATGATATCGAGCGCAAAGTCCTCCATCGCGGGGTACAGGACCTCCTCAACGTTCGGATTCAGGCGGTGAATTTCGTCGATAAAGAGCACGTCGCCAGGACTTAAGTTAGTCAAAAGAGCCGCAAGGTCGCCGGCGTGTGTGATGGCGGGACCGCTTGTGACGCGAAGACTCACGCCCATTTCATTCGCGATAATGCCGGCGAGCGTCGTTTTGCCTAGACCCGGCGGTCCGTACAAGAGCGCGTGGTCCAGCGATTCGCCGCGGCTCTTTGCCGCCTCGATATAGATCTGCATATGCTCCTTGACGCTTTCCTGTCCGATGTATTCGGAAAGAAAGTGCGGTCGGATGCTGTATTCATTTTTTGCGTCTTCTTCCTGCAGGGAGGAGGAGATCAGTCTGTCATCCTGCATGTCTTACCCCTTTGCCATGCTTCGTAATGCTTTTGTAATGAGTTCCTCGACGGAATCGGCTTCCTTGATCTTTGCGACGGCACGCGACGCGGTCAGCCCGTCGTAACCGAGCGATGTCAGCGCCGCGACCGCTTCGCTCTGCAGGCTCGGCAGAGACGGCTTCGTATCGGCGGCCTTCACAGGAGCAGTGCCGACGTTCTCCTGACGGATGGATTCGCCGAGCTCCAGGATCACACGCTGCGCGGTTTTTCTGCCCATACCGACAACCCTGTCAAACGCCGCGGGATTATCGGTCACGATCGCTGCACGCACGTCTGACGGCGTCATTGATGAAAGTACAGAGATCGCGACTTTCGGTCCGATGCGCGAGACGTTCAGAAGCTTTCGGAACATATCACGTTCCTCGGTATCGGCAAAGCCGTAGAGCGCCTGCACGCCCTCCGCAAGATGCAGATGCGTATAAAGCTTTGCCTGCTCTCCGATGATCAGTGTTTTAAGCGTCATCGTGCTGCACATGAGTTCATAGCCTACGCCTGCAGCTTCGATGACGGCGCGGTCGGCGCCTGTTTCATCAACAATCCCTTTGATATATGCGTACATGGTTTTCTCCTATTTGATCCGATATTCTTCCTGTGCAGGTCCTGCGTGAAACGCGAGGCACAGCGCCGCCGCGAGCGCGTCCGCCGCGTCGTCCGGCTTCGGCTCGGTGCGAAGTCCCAGAAGGACGCGGATCATCTGCTGGACCTGCTTTTTGTCCGCGTGTCCGTTGCCGCAGACGGATTGCTTGATTTCCATCGGTGTAAACTCGTACATCGGTATGCCGCACTGCTGTACGCCGAGAATCGAAACGCCGCGTCCGGAACCAACGGAGATCGCCGTCGTGATGTTGTGATAAAAGAACAGTTCCTCAAACGCCGCCATATCCGGCTGATACAGCTCGCATAACTGCCGCGTGCCGAGATAGAGCTTTTCAAGCCGCTCGGGGAACGGCAAGGTTTTGTCCGTCTCCACGACGCCGAAATCAATCGGGACGATCGACTGACCGTTCTTGTCGATAACGCCGTAGCCCATGATCGCGTAACCCGGGTCGATCCCTAAGATGCGCAAAGCCATACCTCCACATATAAAATCACCATATTATATCATGGTATATAATTCGATGCAAGAAATCCGTAAAAAAAAGAATATGATTTTTCCGGTGAAATCAGGAACCGCCGGAGATTTATGTTGCAGGGCGTATCGGTTTATGTTACAATTTATCTGTATAAATATGTTATGGAGGATCTCCTCATGGAAAAGAAAAAGACCGGCAGAGCAAAGCGACTCCTGCATCTTCTGTGGATCGTGCCTCTTCTGATCGTGCTTGCGTTCGGTACGGTGATGTATATCGTTCCGGCATTCGAGACCGTCGACCGCACACCGATCGCAGGATCTGCGGACTGGATGCAGGCACTTTCGGACGATATGCCGCTGTCCGAAATTGTTCTGCCCGGTACACACGACAGCGCGACGCAGAATGTGCAGCTTGCGTTTATCACAAGGTGCCAGTCACTTTCGATCGCCGAACAACTTGACGCCGGCTTCCGGTATCTGGATATCCGTCTCGGCGCGAGCGGCGAACAGTTCCGCATGATGCACGGCTTTACCGTATGCACGAACTCCGGTTGGCCTTGGGCAGCGACGCTGTATCTCGACGATGTGCTTGCCGACTGCTACGCGTTTTTGAAGGCGCATCCTACCGAGACGATCGTCTTTGCGGTCAAACAGGAGTACGGAAGCGAAACGCCCGAACAGTTCGAAGCACTGCTGTCGGCATACATCGAAAAGAATCCGGATGCATGGCTGCTTTCCGACGCGATCCCGACCGTCGGCGAAGCGCGCGGCAAGATCGTTCTGACACGCCATTATGAGGACAAATCCATGCCCGTGCCGACGCTCGGACTGCCTTGTTACTGGCAGACGCAGAACGGGCACGACGACGTGTCGCCGAACGCGGCGACGCATGAAAACGGCAAGTATACCTTGATCGTGCAGGATCGCTACGAGTACGACGCGCCGGACAAGCTCGTTGCGTTCAAAAAGGGCCTTGCGGCGGGACAGACGGGGAAGACCTTCCTTTCGATCCATTTCCTTTCCACAAAGGGATCGTCTGCGGTCGGACATCCGTACGGGCTTGCCAAAACGCTCGACGCAGAGCTTCTGACGCTTTCCGATCCGCTGAATGGCTGGATCGTTGTGGACTTCGGAACGCCTGCGCTCGCGGCGCGCATCTATGAAACCAATTTCAGCCATTGACGGAACAGAAACGGAGCGTACACGATGGAAAAGACGAAAAAGGGTAAGACAGGAAAAAGAATTCTGAAAACGATCGGCATCGTCCTGCTTGCACTGATCCTGCTTCTTGTCGGCTACGTTGCCTATGTGCTCATCAGCTTCCACCGCATCGGCGATCAGGCCATCACGCCCGAGGGAACGGCAAACGGCACGTTCGAGCCCGGAACGGAATACACGATCGTTTCCTATAATATCGGCTTCGGTGCGTATGAACCCGACTTCGGGTTCTTCATGGATGGAGGCGACCGCGCGAGGGCATGGTCGAAGGCACGGCTGGACAAGAACCTCAAGAACATTGCCGATTTCCTAAAGAATCAGGACGCGGACCTGCTGCTCGTGCAGGAGGTCGACATCGGATCGACCAGAAGCTACGGCTTTGACGAGCGCACGTATCTCACTGACGCGATGAATTGGATGACAAATACCTTTGCGCAGAACTACGATTCGCCGTTTTTGTGCTATCCGATCACGCAGCCGTTCGGCTCCGCAAGGTCGGGTCTGATGACGTTCTCAGAGGCGCCGATCGATTCTGCGGAGCGCGTGGAGCTGCCGATCGAATCGGGCTTTACAAAGTTCCTCGACCTTGACCGCTGTTACAGCAAGCAGCGGATCACGCTTTCAAACGGCGCGGAGCTCGTGCTTTACAATCTGCATCTGTCCGCATATACCTCCGACGGCACGATCGCGACGGAGCAGCTTGAACTGCTGCTTGCGGATATGCAGGGCGAATACGAAAAGGGCAGTTACTGCATCGCGGGCGGCGATTTCAATAAGGATATCTTAGGTGATTCTTCGGTCTACTTCGGCAAACCCGACGTTGCATATACGTGGGCGCAGCCCATTCCGGAGAGTATGTTCGAAGGTACGAATATCTCCCTGGTCGCGCCGATCGACGAAGCGAACCCTGTTCCGAGCTGCCGCAACGCGGACGGTCCGTATTACGAGGGACAGTATACGCTGACCATTGACGGTTTTATGGTGACCGACAACGTAAAGGTCCTTTCTGCGGACGTCATCGACACGGGCTTTGCGTACTCCGACCACAACCCGGTCGGGATGCGCTTCATATTAGATTAAAAGGAGGATCGCACGATGCCAAAACTTTTCATCTATTATACACTCTCGGGAAATGGCGACGCCGTCGCGGCGTCACTCAAAGAGAAGGGCTTTGACGTAAGGAAGGTCGAACCCGCGAAACAGCCGCCGAAAAAGTTCTTCCTCCAGATCCTGCAATGCGGATTCAACGCGGGACGGAAGTACTGTGAACCGCTGAAGGCGTATGACGCGGACGTTTCGGCATACGACACGGTCGTGATCGGCTCACCGGTGTGGAACGGAAGGCTTTCCTGCCCGATCAACACGGTACTGAAGGAGACAGATCTCAAGGACAAAAAGGTCGCGTTCGTGCTGTATTCCGGAAGCGGCGAAGCGAAGAAGGCGGAGGAGCAGATCCGAACGGCTGTGTCAAGCGCGGAGATCATCCATTTGAAAGAACCGAAAAAGAATCCGGAATCGCTCGGACGGCTATCCGTCTTGTAAGGAAGATATTATGCGCGCAAAAAAGTGTATCACGATCGTTCTCGTTCTGCTGTTGTTTCTTCTGCTGTTTGCCTGTGAAAAGAAGCCGACTTATCGCGTCATCGCCGAAAACGGAATGTTCGTCGATCTTAAGGAACGCTATGCGGAAGGTGAGGAGGTGCGGCTGAAAACGTACATCGTCATGGACGCGTCGCCGACGGTCACTGCGGACGGCGAACGGCTTTCGCCGGAGCTGGACGGCTACGAATACCTTGTTTATACATTTATCATGCCTGCGCACGACGTCACGGTTTCATATTCACTCGGCGGCAGCGATATGATGATGATGCCGTTTCGGATCACGTACGACGGCTATGGCGTGATCGACAAGATCGAATCGGCGTACCCCGGCGAAACGGTCCTTTTGAAGGTCGGACTCGTCTTCGACAAGATCACGGACGTTTATGTGAACGATGAGAAGATACAGCAGGTGGACGGACCGGACGAGGATTTTCTGTACTTTGCGTTCACAATGCCGTACGAGGACGTTAGGGTCAGGGTCGAATCAAGAAATATCTCCGAAGTCGACCCGAACGATTGAGCACAATGAATGAAACCATCGAAAAAACGGTCTGTAAAACGAAATATCCGATCCTTCTGGTGCACGGCGCGGGCTTTCGGGACCTGAAGATCCCTGTGTACTGGGGCAGGATCCCGAACGTGCTGCGCTCGCACGGCGCGGCGGTGTATTTCGGCGAACAGGATTGCTGGGCAAGCACGGAAACAAACGCGCACGCGCTGTGCGATCGGATCGACGCGATCTTAAAAGAAACCGGTGCGGACAAGGTCAATATCGTTGCGCACAGCAAGGGCGGCCTTGAAGCGCGTATGGCGGCGTCCTCTCTCGGATACGGCGGGAAGATCGCAAGCATTACCACGATCGGTACGCCGCATCGCGGATCAAAGACGTTCACGAAGTTTCTGCGTGCGCCGCGCGCGGTCTTTTCGATCGCTGCATTTGCGGTCAACAACTGGATCCGGCTGGTCGGCGATAAGAAACCCGATTTTCAACGCGTCTGCGAGGAGTTTTCCGTTTCACACATGGAACGGTTCAACACGGAAAATCCCGACGTGCCCGGCGTGTTTTATCAGAGCGTCGCAGG
>CAMNHT010000097.1 GCA_946539625.1 uncultured Clostridia bacterium
AAGCTTGCCGAAACCGAGGTCGAAGCGCGTGAAAAACTCGAATCCGCGCTGCATTCCGGTGCGGGACTTGCGAAGCTTCGTCAGATGATCGCGGCGGAGGGCGGCGACGCGTCGTATATCGACCTTGATCGGATCGACGAGCTTTGCAAGGTTCAAACGATCCTGAATGTGTATCCGAAGCGCGCGGGCTATATCTCTTCCATGAACGCAGAACGGATCGGAACCGCGGCACAGATCCTCGGTGCGGGACGCGCCACAAAAGAGGAACGCATCGACCCGGCGGTCGGGCTCGTCATGAAGAAGCGCCTCGGCGATTTTATCCGTGCAGATGAACCGCTGTGCGTGATGTACGTCAACGACGAAAGCAAGGTCAACGCCGCGCTTGAAATGTTCCACAGTGCGTTCACATATTCCGACGCAAAGCCGGAATACCGCCCGATGGTGTACGACGTGGTTCGCGCCTGAACCGAACACATAACCGAAAATCATGACTTGAACGGCGCACCCGTATGAGGGCGTGCCGTTTCGGGAAAGGGGAACAATGGACCGACTGCTTTTGGCAATCGACGGAAACAGCCTGCTGTTTCAGGCATACCACGCATTTTTCAAAGCAAATCTCACTACGCGCGACGGCTTTCCGACCGGCGCGCTGAAAGGTTTTTTCACAAAGCTTCTTGAGCTCCTGAAGCAGGAACCCTCGCATGTTCTCGTCGCATTCGATGTGCATCAGCCGACGTTCCGGCATGAACGATATGCGGATTATAAACTCGGCCGCAAGCCTGCCGACGAGGACCTCAAAAAACAGATGCCGGTCGTTCGCGAGCTTTTGAGAAGCATGGGTATCGCGGTCATCGAATGCCCGCGTTATGAAGGCGACGATATTCTCGGAACGTTTGCGCGCCGGGCAGAAGCCGAAGGGATGGATACGCTGATCGCGACAGGCGATCGCGATTCGTTTCAGCTGATCACGAAACGCACAAAAGTGTATTATACGAAAGACAACTCGATTGTCGACGAAGCAGCGCTGCAGGAGAAATACGGGCTGACACCGGATCGCATGCGCGATCTCAAGGCACTGATGGGCGACAGCTCCGACCATATTCCGGGCGTATCCGGCGTGGGAGAAAAGACTGCGCTGAAACTGCTCACCGAATACGGTGATCTGGAAGGCGTTCTTTCACATGCTTCCGAAATCAAAGGCAAGCTCGGCGAACGCCTTGTAAACGAAGCCGAAAACGCGCGATTCTCCTATTGGCTCGGCACGATCGCAACGGACGCACCGGTCGCGGAAACACTGAACGACTGTGCGTTTTCCTTTGAAAAGACCGGCAGCGCAAAACAGCGCTTCTACGATCTGGAGTTGAACAGCATAGCGGAGAAGCTGCCGGGCGAAGAGACACCGAAACAACAGGATGACGCGATCCCTGCTGTCGAAACTGTTGCGATCACCGACGCGGAGGGAATGCAGACGGCGCTCGATGCGCTGGCTTCCTGTGAAGCGGTCGCGGTGACGGCGTTCCCGTCGCTTTCGTTTGCCGGTTCACCTGAGAAGGCATATGTTCTGACGGCCGGCGAAACGCTGTTTGACGCCTGCATGGATGAGGATGAAGCGTATCGCATGCTCGGAGCGTTTCTTTATGCCCATCAAAAACCGGTGCTTGCGTTCGACGCAAAAACGATTTTTCACCGCTGCGGCTTTGATGCGGAAGCGTTGCCGAAGCTTCGGTTCGACGCGATGCTTTCGGACTATCTTCTGCAAAGCAACCGTCCGGTCGAAAGCTATGAAGCGCTTTGCCGCGCATGGCTGAAAACCGAAAAAGCAAGCGCCGCTTACCTGTTCACGCTGTATCCGCGCATGTCGCATGCGATCGAGGAGAACGGTCTGGGCTCGCTGGAACGCGACGTGGAACTTCCGCTTCTTTCGGTGCTGTACGGCATGGAGAGAATCGGGTTTATGACCGACGAAGCCGTTCTGCATACGCTGCATTCCCGTTTTTCTGAGACCGCTTCGACGCTGGAAGCACGGATCTATGAACAGGCGGGGGAACGGTTCAACATTCTTTCCACCAAACAACTCGGAAGAATCCTGTTTGAAAAGCTCGGACTGCCGTCCGGGAAAAAGACCAAGACGGGCTTTTCGACCGACGCGGATACCCTGGAAGCGATCGCGCCGCTGCATCCGATCGTAAACGATGTACTGCAGTATCGGTTCTTGATGAAACTTGACAGCACGTTCGTCGAGGGCCTGCTGAAGCAGCGCGATGCGAACGGACGGATCCATTCGCGCTTCATGCAGTGCGTCACGGCGACCGGACGCATTTCCAGCACGGAGCCGAACCTGCAGAACATTCCTGTTCGCACGCCGGAGGGCAGAGAGATCCGCAAGGCGTTCATTCCGAGCGAAGGGAATGTGCTCGTCGGCGCGGACTATTCGCAGATCGAACTTCGGCTGCTGGCGCACATCAGCGGCGACGAGGGCTTTATTGCGGCGTTCAACAACGGAGAAGACATTCATGCCCGCACGGCGGCAGAAGTCTTTCATGTTCCGCTTGCGTCCGTTACCGGCGAACAGCGCAGCGCGGCGAAAGCGGTCAATTTCGGCATCGTCTACGGCATTTCGGATTTCGGACTTGCAAGAAACTTAGGCATTGCCGTCCCGACCGCCGCGGGCTATATCCGCCGGTATTTCGAACGCTATCCGAAGGTGCAGGCGTATCTGAAGGAGAGCGTTGCCCGCGCCAAGGAACGAGGCTATGCGGAAACGCTGTTTGAACGCAGACGCCCGCTGCCGGAGCTTTCCGCAAGCAATTACAACGTCCGGCAGTTCGGCGAGCGTGTCGCGATGAACATGCCGATTCAGGGCACGGCGGCGGACATCATCAAAATCGCAATGGTACGGGTCGACCGCGCGCTGAAAGAAGGCGGTTTCAAAGCGCGTCTCGTGCTGCAGATCCACGACGAGCTGATCGTCGACTGCCCGCGCGGCGAGGCGGACGACGTGATGAAGCTGATGCAGGACGCCATGGAAGGCGTCGCGTCGCTGAAGGTCCGGCTCGTTGCCGAAGCAAAATGCGGAGAAAGCTGGTACGAAACGAAATGACGCGCGTTATCGGCATCACGGGAGGCATCGGCTCCGGCAAAAGTACGCTCGCGCTTTGCTTTTCCGCCCATCATATACCGGTGATCGACGCGGACGAGATCTCGCGGTTCGCGCTGACGCCGGCGTCCGAATGCTTTCCGGACGTGGTCGCGCTGTTCGGATCGGAAGCAATGAAACCGGACGGAACTTTGGATCGCGTATATATCGCGTCCGAGGTCTTTTCGGACAGCACCAAAAGGGAAGCGCTGAACGCGATCGTACATCCGTTCGTCATACGCGAAATGCTGCGCCGCACCGAGGCGTCCGGAGCGCCGATCGCGGTATGGGATGTTCCGCTTTTGTTTGAAAGCGGCGTCGACGCGTTCTGCGCCTGCACGGTTGCCGTTTTATGCGGTGAGGAGATTCGCATTGCCCGCGCTGCACAGCGGGACGGTGCGGACAGAGAATCCATCCGTGCGCGCATCCGGGCACAGATCCCGGATGATACACGCGAGAAGCTTGCGACCTATACGATCCGAAACGAGGGAACGATCGCCGATTTCCGTGAAGAGGCGGACGTGCTGATCGAACAAATACGGGAGGAACTGCAATGAGCGAAGCTGCCGCGGAAGATCCGCGCATGAGTAAAAAACAAAAGACGACGCTGATCGTTCTCGCCATGGTCATGGCGTGCCTGATCCTGACGTCTCTGATCGTATTCTGGTTATTGCCGCGAATCATGCGTGAAAGATTTCAGCTGAAATATGTTGACCTGATCCAAAAATACAGCGAGGAATATGATCTTGAACCTTCCTTTGTCGCCGGTGTGATCTGCATCGAAAGTAAATTTCGCGAGGACGCAGTCAGCAGGGCAGGCGCAAGAGGGCTGATGCAGATCATGCCTTCCACGGGCGAGGAGATTGCCGAAGCGCTCGGCATAGCGTTTCACGCGGAGGATCTGTTCGATCCGGAAACGTCGATTCGCTTCGGCTGTTATTATCTTCGGCAGCAGTTGGATCGGTTCGATCAGAATCCTGCCGTTGCACTGGCGGCATACAACGCCGGACCGAACAAAGCCGCATTGTGGCTTTCCGAATACGGACTTGACAGCAAGGGGCGGATCGCTTATATTCCTTATGAAGAAACGAAAAACTATGTAAACCGCGTGCTGCAGGCGCAGGAAAATTACGAGAACCTTTATCCGGATGCACTCGCAGGAAAAACGGAGGAATAAATGCTGATTTTTTGGGTGGCTTTCGCCGTACTGGCGTTGGATCAGATCTCAAAATACTGGATCGTCTCGTCGCATGTCGTCGGAACGCTCGGCTATGACGGCTCTCTGTACGATCTCGCCGCGCTGCGCTCGTTTCTTTCACAGGGCGCAATCATGCAGAAAAATGCGATCCCGCAGGACGGCAGGTTCATCGTCCTGAGCTTTACGCCGAACGATGCCGCGCTTTGGGGGCTTGGCAGCGGGAATCCCTGGGCATCCCGGCTGCTGCTTGCGCTGACGGCAGTATTTGTCTTTTTGCTGCTGTTTTTCACGATCCGTTCGGGAAAGAAAATGCCGAAGCTCTCCCGCATGATTGCGGGGCTGCTGATCGGCGGCTCGATCGGAAATCTGTACGACCGGATCGTATTCGGCTATGTTCGGGACATGATCTGCACGAGATTCATTGATTTCCCGATTTTCAATATTGCCGATTCCGCGATTTGCATTGCCATCGCGCTGCTCGTTTTTGAAGCGTTCTTTCAGAAATTCGGTCTCTTTGAATGCTTTGAGGATGAATACCGGCATTTGTTCCGGCTGCCGACGCGAGAGGAAGCCGCAAAAGCCGCGAAGGAACGCAAAAAGAACAAGCTTTCGCGCTTTGAAGAATTGATTCCGGAGGACGAAAAAGAGGAAACTGCGGAGGAATCGCATGACGACGGAAACGATCCTGCTGATCGCGGAGACGGAAGCGCCGCGGATTGACGCATATTTGGCGGCAAATTCCGAATTCAGCAGGTCAAAACTGCAAAAACTGATCAAGGACGGCGCGGTCGAGCAGAATGGAAAGCCGTGCAAGGCGAACAGCGAGGTCAAAACCGGCGATGTCATCCGTCTGCGCGTTCCCGAACAGAACGACGAATCGCTTCCGGAGCCGGAAAACATTCCGCTGGACGTTGTCTATGAGGACGCGGATCTTGCGGTGATCAACAAACCGAAGGGCATGGTCGTGCATCCCGCGCCCGGCAACCCGTCCGGTACGCTCGTCAACGCACTCTTATATCGGTTTCAATCGCTTTCCGGAACGGGAGGGGAAACGAGACCCGGGATCGTGCACCGCATTGACCGTCTGACCAGCGGACTTCTGGTCGTCGCCAAAAATGACGCGGCACACGAAGCGCTTGCAAAACAGTTTGCGCTGCATACAGCACATCGGGAATACATGTGTATTGTCCACGGCAATCTCAAAGAGGACAGCGGAACCGTCGACGCGCCGATCGGACGGCATAAGACGGATCGCAAGAGAATGGCCGTTACGGAAGACGGCCGCAGAGCCGTGACACATTGGCGCGTGCTGCAGCGCTTCGGCACGGAAACGCTTCTGGACGTCGCGCTGGAAACGGGACGCACGCATCAGATCCGCGTGCATATGGCGT
>CAMNHT010000098.1 GCA_946539625.1 uncultured Clostridia bacterium
GGAACAGGAACGAGCCGATCGGGCGGTTCGGGTTCTGAATGCCCGCGCGCGAGCGGAGGATCGCGTCGCAAACCCTTTGCACCGCGTCGTCCTGCCCGACGATGCGCCGATGCAGCACTTCATCGAGATGCAGAAGCTTTTTCCGTTCGCTTTCCAGAAGCTTTGAAACCGGAATGCCGGTCCAGCGTGCAACGATCTCGGCGATCTCCTCCTCGGTGACGTGATCGCGCAAAAGCGTATTTTCGCGGTTCGCATTCTTCGCCTCGGCTTCCTGAAGCTCCTTTTGCAGCTGCGGGAGCTTGCCGTATTTCAGTTCCGCCGCCTTGTTGAGGTCATAGGCATTTTCCGCCGCGGTGATCTCGTTGCTGACGGCTTCGATCTGTTCGCGAAGCGCCTGCACCTTGCTGATCTCCGCCTTTTCGGCTTCCCATTTCGCCTTCATGGCGTTGAATTCGTCGCGCTGTTCGGAGAGCTGCTTTTCGATCTCTTCAAGATGCGCTTTCGATTTCGGATCGTCGTCCTGCTTCAGGGACGTTTCCTCGATCTCCAGCTGCATGATGCGGCGCATCTTTTCATCCATCTCACTCGGCATGGAGTTCATCTCGGTCTTGATGAGCGCGCACGCCTCGTCGACCAGGTCGATCGCCTTGTCCGGCAAAAACCGGTCGGAGATGTAGCGATCGCTAAGCGTTGCCGCAGCGATCAGCGCCGCGTCGTGGATCTTGACACCGTGGAACACCTCATAGCGCTCCTCGAGCCCACGGAGGATCGAGATCGTGTCCTCCACGCTCGGCTCCTCGACCGTGACCGGCTGGAAGCGACGTTCCAAGGCCGCGTCCTTTTCGATGTATTTTCTGTACTCGTCGATCGTCGTCGCGCCGATGCAGTGCAGCTCGCCGCGCGCCAGCATCGGCTTTAAGAGATTGCCCGCGTCCATCGCGCCCTCGGTCTTGCCCGCGCCGACAATGGTGTGCAGCTCGTCGATGAACAGGATGATCCTGCCGTCGCTCTTCTTGATCTCCTCGAGGACCGCCTTCAAGCGCTCCTCAAACTCGCCGCGGTACTTTGCGCCTGCAACCAGCGCACCCATATCGAGGGAGAAGATGCTTCTGTCCTTCAGATTGTCCGGCACGTCGCCGCGCACGATCCGAAGCGCAAGTCCTTCGACGATCGCCGTCTTGCCGACGCCCGGCTCGCCGATCAGACACGGGTTGTTCTTCGTTTTCCTCGAAAGGATCCGGATAACGCTGCGGATCTCACTGTCACGACCGATGACCGGATCGAGCTTATGCGCTTTTGCAAGCTCCACAAGGTCCTGTCCGTACTTTTTCAGTACGTCGTAGGTGCCTTCCGGATTGTCGGTGTTGACCTGCCGGTTTCCGCGTACGGCTTTCAGCGCCGCAAGATACGCGTCCTTTTTGATATTGAATTCGCGGAACAGCTTTTTGATCGTCTCATCCGGCTTTTCCAAAAGCCCCAGCATCAGGTGCTCGACCGAAACGTACGCGTCGCCCATGCGCTTTGCCTGCGCGTCGGCCTCCGTGATCGCGCGCGAGATCGCAGGCGCGGCGTAGCTCGACTGCCCGTCGCCCGTATAGGTCGGCAACGCGTCGATCGAACGGTCGACCGCTGTCCGCAGCGCCGGAACGTCAACCTGCATCGAGGTTAACAGCTGCGCGTTGAGATCGTCGGATTCGTCGATCAGCATTTTCAGAAGATGAATCTGCTCCACCTGCGTGTTGCGATTCGCTTCCGCGAGCTGTTGTGCGCCGTTGATCGCTTCAATGGATTTTTGTGTGAATCGGTTGGCATTCATATCTGTCGCCTCCTTCGTAAGAACTGTAAGATTCTTCGCCGCTATGCGGCTCAGAATGACATCCATGTTGTGTCATCCTGAACGAAGTGAAGGATCTTGCGATAGCGAAGGATCTTCTTTCTCTTTTCAACTCAGAATGACGTCTGAATGTTTTAGCACTCTCACTCTCCGAGTGCTAAACCTATCATAGCACAGTTCCTGCAAAATACAAGGGGTTCGGCGCGGAGTTTGCTTTCGTGTCACAATTCTTTCAAATTGCGAACAAAAAGCCCCTCCGAAACGGGAGGGGCGTAAGAGAGATGGACTATGAATCGCTTTGCGGCACGAGGTCGATCACGACGTATTCGGAAAACGTACCGGTTTTGAACGGGATCGCCCAGCCGGACAAGCCGGAGGTCACAAGAAACGTCGTATCCTCGCGCTGCGAGCGCCCGTACACGGCGTCGTTCGCGCCTATCCAAAGCCCGATGAGCCCGGCCGGGAAAATGTGTCCGCCGTGCGTGTGCCCCGAAAGCACCAGATCCGCACCGGCAGCCGCCTCGGCGTCGTAGTCGTTTGGCTGATGGTCCAATACGATCGTATAAGCGCTTGCGTCCATTCCCAGCGCATCGGCAGGCAGACGGTCGGGCATGGAACGGTCCCTGCGTCCGATGAGCAAATAGTCTTCGCCGATCGGCACGGACGCGTCCTCCAAAATGGTCACCCCGTTTTCAAGGAGCGCATCGCGAAGCTCCTGCGAGCTGAAATCGCGGTACCGGTAATAGCCGTTGTCGTGGTTGCCGTAGACGAAGCAAACGCCATAGGTCGTGTCAAGCTGTCCCAACGCTTCCGTTGCCGCAAGCATATCCTTTTTTTCGGAATCGTCGTCCACAAAGTCGCCGACTAAAACCACGAGATCCGGCTGTTCGGCTTCGATACGCCGCATCTCCCGCGCAAAGCCTTTGCCGTCAAGTGTGATCCCGAGATGCGAATCCGCAATCAGCACGATGCGCAGGGGTTCCCTTGCGTCTGTTTCAACGGTGTACGCCGTGCGGAACACGTGATGCGCGGCGATCCAGCCATATCCGAGATATGCTGCGGAAAGCAGCAGGGCGATCACACCGGCAAAATAGCGTTTCGACGCGGTCCTGCGGATGCGGTGGACGATCCATGCTGCAAGATCGCAGAGAAGCCAGATGAGCGCCGTGTGCAGCACAACGATCACGACGGCATAGAGATTGACGAACGCGAACAGAAACAACAGCCCGACGAGCGCGGCCGCAAGGATCCATGAAAGCGCTTTGTGCCTTTCGGCAATCCGCCGCATAAACAGGAAACGCCGTACGCGCGTGACAAGATAAAACAGCGCCGAAAGTCCCAGCGCACCCATAAAGGCCAGCAGCAGAAACCAGAAAACCATAACAAATCTCCTTTTCATGATTATCGCATAGATCGCACGCCGTGCGCAAGCATCAAATCCGGTAAAATGTTCTGCAACGCTTGCAAGCAGGGCGTCGATCGTGGTATACTGAATCAAATAAAGGAGCAAACGACAGAAACCGCTGTTCGTATTCCGCGGCGCGTTTCAAGGTTAGGATGGCGGGCTCCTTCGAGCACCCCGACAGGCGTCAGAGCGCATATCAGCGCACGCAAACCGTGCGCAAAGAATAAAGGGAGGTTCTTATGGGCGTATTCTCAAAGTATCACCGCTTTCATGAAGAGGGCGAGCAGGCAAATGTCAACAATGTGGAACGGTTCGGCGAGCCGGTCAAGTCGCTGTACACATCTTCGAAGGTCTTTTCGCTGCATCACCGCATCGAGGTGACGGACGACGCCGGGCAGGTCGTATACCGCGCGGAGAGCAAGGCGATCTCCCTGCATGACCGCACGCAGATCTTTGACGCGCAGGAAAACCTTGTGGCAAAGATGTGGAAAAAGATCCTGACCCTGCACGAGCGTCACTTCATCGAGATGGCGGACGGCACGAACTTCCAGCTTTCTAACGAGCTCTGGCACCTCATCAAGGACGTCACGAACGTCGAGGGGCTCGGCTGGCAGCTTCGCGGCAACATCATGGCGCTCAACTTCGAACTGTACGACGCCGACGGCAGCGTGATCGCGGTGATCGGGCAGAAGATGTTCTCTCTCCACGACAAGTACTGCATCGACATTTACAAACCGGAGCACGAGCAGAAGGTCATTGCGATCCTCATCACGCTGCAGCACATGATCCGCGACCGCGAGAACAGAGCTTCCGCATCCTCGTCGTCCTCTTCAAGCTCGAGTAACTGATCTCATGCGCGATGAGATTCGCTCCAGGGAGGACATGGAGCGGCTGATCCAACGCTTCGGATTCCTGCCGTTTTTTGAAAACGGGATCCGAAGCTTTTCGATCGAGGAATTTACGCCTGCGGAGCTTTGGTACAACGGCTCGGTCGACGGGCGGGACGATTGGCCCGTGTGGGACTGGAAAGGCCCCGTGGCAAGCAAGGGCACGTGCATGTACGGCAAGCTCTTTCAAAAGAAGGCGGGCTATGTGAGCCGGGACTGGCTGCCCGACTTTCTGAACGTACGCCGAAACGGCATGGCCTTCGACGAATGGTACGAGGAAGGGCTGATCTTCTATAAGGACAAAGCGCTTCTGGATGCCGTACGCATGTACGGCTCGATGCTGACGCCGCATCTGAAGATGCAGTGCAACTACCGAAAGGGCGGCAACACGGGCTTTGAAACGGTCGTGACAAGGCTTCAGATGCAGGGGTGGCTTTGCATCTCGGACTTTGCCTACCGCGTCGACAGGTTCGGCAGGGAATACGGCTGGGGCGTTGCGCTCTATACCACGCCCGAAGCGCAGTTCGGCGAGCAGGCGATCCTTTGTCCGCGCACGCCGGATGAATCGCGCGAACGCATCCTCGAACATCTTTCCTCGCTTCTTCCGCACGCATCGGAGGGACAGCTTCTTAAAATGCTTGGGTAAGCACACGGTTTCATGCGTTCTTGACAAAAAACGATCTGAAAAAACGGAAGCATTACAGTGCAATACAGAAAGGAAAACAATATGAAAAACAAAACGATGACATCCTCTCCACAGAGGATCTACGACGGCGCGCGGTACGCGATCCTCGGTCTGATTCTTGTGACGATCCTGAACATATTTCTGTCGTTCGTCGAGTCGGACAGATATTACGTTTCCTCGGTATTTGCATCCTACTTTATGACGATCGTATGCGAAGGGGCTCTCCGCATCATTGTCCCCTTAGCGATCCTCGCTCCGTTTGCGGCGGCATTCTTCCTATCCAAAAAGAACCACGTCTGGATGATCGTTGCGCTCGTTCTGACGACGCTCGATCTGCTGTTCGTGATCTATATCGGCATTGCACTCGAAATGCTGGCATACCGTATCCTCGATATCATCGCGCACATTTTTGTGATCGTGATGCTCGTACTCGGTGTGATCAACGGTATAAAGTTGAAGAAGGAAGCCGAGGCAGCGGAGGAATCGGCAGCGTATCCGGGCGAGACGCCTGAAAGATCCGCGAAAAACGGGGACGAAGGTCCGTTCACCGACGTGGTCTGCACCGTTTCGGTTTCAGAAGACGGCACAAAGCATTCGCTCGAAATGGCAGGCGTTGCGCGCTTTTATGAGAATGAGCTTGTGCTCGGGACGAACAACATGGGCATGACGATCGCGTTCGGCAGTGCGTTTGCGTCGACTAAGGAACGGATGCGGTTTGCGTACACGGATATCGTGCGTGCGTATTTTGCCAGAAAGAACGAGCGCACGGTGCGGATCGACCTTTCGGACGGACGCTACGCCTATCTCATTCTGACCAACGCGGCGCGCGATCAGCTTGCCGAGCTTCTGCTCACGCACGGCGTCACGATCGAGCCGTTCGCGGAATGAGCAAAACACTACAAAGAAGG
>CAMNHT010000099.1 GCA_946539625.1 uncultured Clostridia bacterium
CGGCTTCCGCTGCGGCTTCCTCGGTCTATTGCACATGGAGATCATCACCGAACGGCTCGAACGCGAGTTTGATCTTGATCTTGTCACCACCGCGCCGTCGGTCGTGTACCGCGTGCATACGCTGGACGGGCAGGAGCTTGTCATCGACAACCCGACAAATCTCCCGAACGCTGCGGAGATCGACTATATGGAAGAACCGATGGTGAAGGCCACGATCATGACCCCGTCCGAATACGTCGGCACGATCATGGAACTTTGTCAGAACAACCGCGGCGTGTTCGTCGACATGCAGTATATCGAAGCGGACCGTGTCAACCTGCATTATGTTCTTCCGCTGAACGAGATCATCTACGACTTCTTCGATAGCTTAAAGTCGCGGTCACGCGGGTACGCCTCGTTCGATTATGAGCTTTCGGGCTACGAAAAGAGCGAGCTTGTCCGGCTGGACTTTCTCTTAAACGGCGAGATGTGCGACGCGCTCAGTACCATCGTGCATAAGGATCGCGCGTATGCTAAGGGACGCGCCGTTGCCGAAAAGCTCAAGGACGTCATTCCGCGTCAGCAGTTCGAGATCCCGGTGCAGGCGGCGATCGGCAGCAAGATCATCGCCCGCGAAACCGTCAAGGCGGTCCGAAAGGACGTTTTGGCGAAGTGCTACGGCGGCGATATTACGCGTAAAAAGAAGCTCCTCGAAAAGCAGAAAGAGGGCAAGAAACGCATGCGGCAGGTCGGCTCCGTCGCCGTGCCGAGCGACGCGTTTATGAGCGTGCTGCGCATCAACGGATGATCGGCGTTTACGTACATATCCCATATTGTGTGAGAAAATGCCGCTACTGCGATTTCGTCTCGGTTCCGATCGACGAAACCGCGGGGCGGTATCGCTCTGCCGTGGAAAAGGAGATAGTGCTCTCGGCACAAAAGTACCCGGACGAGTGCGTGAAAACCGTCTTCTTCGGCGGCGGCACGCCGACCGCGCTGCAGCCGGAGGACCTCATTGCGATCCTCGACGCGATCCGCGCGGCGTTCCCCATCGAGCCGAACGCGGAGATCTCGCTTGAATGCAATCCCAAAACGATCGGATATGCGGGCTTGAAGCGTCTTTTTGACGCGGGCTTCAACCGCATTTCGATCGGTCTGCAGGCAACGCAAAACGAACTCTTACGCCGCATCGGACGCGTACACACGTTCGAAGAATTCCTTTCGACCTATCGGGCGGCAAGGGACGCGGGCTTTACGAATATCAATATTGATCTCATGCACGGGCTGCCGGGGCAATCACAGGATGATTATCTCGATGCCATCCGCACGGTCGCCGCGCTCGCGCCTACGCATATCTCCGCATATGCGCTGATCCTCGAAGAGGGCACGCCTCTTTACGACGACGTAACGCACGGACGCGAAACGCTGCCCGATGAAGACGACGTCGCGGACATGGAGGACGCGGGCATGGATCTTTTGGAATCGCTTGGCTTTATGCGCTACGAGGTCAGCAACTTCGCAAAGCCGGGCTATGAATGCCGCCATAATCTCATCTATTGGCATAACGAGCCGTATTTGGGCTTCGGCGCCGCCGCGCATTCCTCGATGGTCGAGGACGGTTTTTGGGTGCGGTTCAGCAACGACGCAAGCATTCCCGCTTATCTCAAAAAGCTTGAAAAAGGGAAACTTCCGCGTGCGGAGCGCATCATCGTAAACACCTTCGAGCAGATGTTTGAGTCGGTCATGCTCGGTCTGCGCCTGACCGCAGGCATTGACCGCGCCGCCTTTTCCACGCGCTTCGGCTGCGACGTGATCGAAACCTATCGGGAAGCATACGACAAAAACGACCGCTTCGGCTTCTGGGATCATTCCGATCCCGCCTTTCTTCGCCTCAACCGCCTCGGCATGGACCATCTCGATTTCGTTCTGCGTGATTTTCGCGAGCGGCGGCTGATCGATTTTTTGCGCTGAATTCCCTTTGAACGAACGGCGTCGCCGTTCGGCACGAAACCCGGAGAAGGAAACATCACATTAGTCCATCAAACCCGGCGACATGCGCGGCGGGTTTGATTCTCTGCACCCTGCGCAGCGCGGTGAATCTCTGATTCATAGGCGCAGGGTGTGAAAAGCCTCGCCGAAGGCCTGCCTTCGGCGAATTTCACTTTATTGTCACATTGTTGCCCCGAAGTTCACTTGACTATTGTGCATGATAGTGGTATCTTATGCATAGTGATTAGCACTCGAAGGAATTGAGTGCTAAAGGAAAGGAGGCGATCGCATGGAACTGGATCGTCGAAAGCTGCAGATTCTGCGTGCGATCGTTGACGAATACATCCTTTCGGCAAGTCCGGTCGGATCGAAGGCGTTGAGCAACAGCGGAATGAAATGGTCGTCCGCGACGATCCGCAACGAGATGGCAGACCTCGAAACGCTCGGCTATCTTGCACAGCCGCACACATCCGCGGGACGCATTCCGTCGGAGAAGGCATACCGCCTGTACGTCGATCAGATGATGCAGCGTGCGCATCTTTCCGATGAAGAATCAAAGCTTCTGTACGGATACTTCCGCGAGCACGTCCACGGCGTTGACGCGGTCCTGCGGGAAACGGCAAAAGCGCTTTCCGAGATTACGCACTATACGGCGGTCGTGATGATGCCGGACATCGGCGTGAACCGGCTTCGCCACCTGCAGCTCATTCCGCTGACGGCAGGCAAAGCACTGGCGGTCGTTGTGACCGACGCGGGCTTTTCGCAGAATACGGTCATCGACGTGCCCGAGGATATCGGACCGGAGGAACTGGACCGCATCAGCAAGGCGATTACGGCACGGTTCCATGACTGTCGGATGTCGGCGTTGTCGTCAAAACTCGTGCGCGAGTTCGGCGGCGAGCTCTCGCAGAGAGCCGATTTTGTGGAAGGACTGCTTGCGCGGCTTTGCGAAAGCCAGTCGAGCGACCGCCGCATGGTCGAGCTTTCCGGCGCGACGAACATGCTCGAATACCCAGAGTACAGCGACGTCAATAAGGCAAAGACGTTCCTTGCAACGGTCGAGCAGAAGGACGATATGTACCGGATGCTGAAAAAGGCGTCGAGCATGGAGTTCACGGTTACGATCGGCAGTGAGAACGAGCAGGAGGGTTTTCAGGACTGCAGCGTTGTCACCGCAAGCTATCGCGTAAACGGCACGCCGGTCGGCAGCTTCGGCGTCATCGGACCGACCCGCATGGATTACGCACGCGTGCTGAGTATTTTGAAAAATGTGCAGACCAACCTCAGCACGGTTCTGCAATCGTTTTTGAAGGAGGAGTAGGAACTTGGCTTCCAAGAAGAGCAAGCCGGTGGAACCGGCAGAGAAGCCCGAAGCGGTCAATGAGACCGCGGAGGAGAAGCAGACCGAAGAGCAGCCCGAAACCGTCACCATGACGCAGGAGGAGCTTGAAACCGTCAAGAAACACATCGACGAGCTGCAAAAGAAACTGGACGATACGATCGCGCTTTTACAGCGCAATCAGGCGGACTTCGACAACTACCGCAAGCGCAACGCCTCGGTCCGCGCGGACAGCTACGAAGAAGGCAAGCGCGACTGCATCAAGGCGCTTCTGCCGGTGCTGGACGATTTCGACCGGGTCGCGGAGAGCGATCCGAGCGCGGACGGCTGGGCGGACGGCGTGAAGCTTGTGCATAAGAAGTTTGCCGAGATCCTTCAAAAAGAGGGACTTTGCGAGATCCCGTCGGACGGCGCGTTCGATCCGGAACTGCATAACGCGGTGATGACCGAAGCGGTCGAAGGCATGGAAAGCGGCAACATCGTACAGACCTTCCAAAAGGGCTACAAAGTCAAAGAAAAGATCATTCGCCACAGCATGGTGAAGGTCAGCGAATAAGGCAACAACAAGTAAATGACGCTTGTTTGCATAGAATAAAAAGAAAAATCTTCAAAGAATTCGGAGGAATAACATATGAGTAAGATTATCGGTATCGACCTTGGCACTACCAACTCCTGCGTCGCAATCCTCGAGGGCGGCGATCCCGTCGTCATCCCCAACGCGGAAGGCGCAAGAACCACCCCGTCCGTCGTTGCGTTCAAGGGCAGCGAGCGTCTCGTCGGCTCCATTGCGAAACGTCAGGCGATCACGAACCCGGACAGAACCGTCTCCTCGATCAAGCGTGAGATGGGCTCGTCCTATAAAGTCCATATCGACGACAAGGACTACACGCCGCAGGAAATCTCGGCAATGATTCTGCAGAAGCTGAAGCAGGATGCGGAAGCGTATCTCGGCGAGACCGTCACGCAGGCGGTCATCACCGTGCCGGCATACTTCACCGACAGCCAGCGTCAGGCAACGAAGGACGCGGGCAGAATCGCGGGTCTCGAAGTGCTCCGTATCATCAACGAGCCGACGGCGGCGTCGCTTGCATACGGTCTCGATAAGGAAACGAACCAGAAGATTCTGGTCTACGACCTCGGCGGCGGCACGTTCGACGTTTCGATCCTCGAGATCGGCGACGGCGTCTTTGAAGTGCTTGCAACCGCGGGCAACAACCGTCTCGGCGGCGACGACTTCGACCAGCGCCTCATCGACTACATCGCGTCCGACTTCCTCCGCAACAACGGCATCGACCTCAGAAAGGACAAGATGGCGCTACAGAGATTGAAAGAAGCGGCGGAGAAGGCAAAGATCGAGCTAAGTGGCATGACCCAGAGCAACGTGAACATTCCGTTCATCACGCAGGGACCGGCCGGCCCGCTGCACCTCGACTGCACGATCACCCGCGCAAAGTTCAACGAGCTGACCGCGGACCTCGTCGACAAGACGCGCGTCTGCGTCCAGAAGGCGATGGCGGATGCAGGGCTAAGTAACAACGACATCAACAAGGTCATCCTTGTCGGCGGTTCTTCCCGTATCCCGGCGGTACAGGAAATGGTCAAGAACATCACCGGCAAAGAGCCGTTCAAGGGCATCAACCCCGATGAATGCGTCGCGATCGGCGCGGCAATCCAGGGCGGCGTGCTCGGCGGCGAGGTCAAGGACATCCTGCTCCTCGACGTTACGCCTCTTTCCCTCGGCATTGAGACCGTCGGCGGCGTGTTCACGCGTCTTATCGAGCGCAACACCACCATCCCGACCAAGAAGAGCCAGATCTTCTCGACCGCGGCGGACGGACAGACGAGCGTCGAAGTCCACGTTCTGCAGGGCGAGCGCGAGATGGCGCAGTACAACAAGAGCCTCGGCAGATTCCAGCTTGCGGGCATCGCGCCGGCGCCCAGAGGCGTACCGCAGATCGAAGTCACGTTCGACATCGACGCAAACGGCATCGTGCACGTCTCCGCAAAGGACCTCGGTACGGGCAACCAGCAGCAGGTAACGATCACCGCGTCCACGAATCTCAACGAGGACGAGATCAAGAAGGCGGTCGCGGAAGCGGAACGCTACGCGGCGGAGGATAAGCAGCGCAAGGAAGCGGCAGAGAACCGCAACCATGCGGATCAGCTCGTCTATACGACCGAAAAGACGCTCCGTGAGCTCGGCGACAAGATCGACGCGGGCGACAAAGCAAAGGTCGAAGCGGCGGTCGCGGACCTCAAGAAAGCGCTTGAAGGCACCGACGACGCAAGGATCAAGGAAGAGACCGAAAAGTGCACGAACGTGAGCTACGAGGTCTTCGGCAAGATCTATCAGCAGCAGGCGCAGCAGCAGCC
>CAMNHT010000100.1 GCA_946539625.1 uncultured Clostridia bacterium
TGACAGCCGCCGTGCGCCATGCTGTACAGCGTATAGGTGCGCGACGCGACCGCCTGCGCCTTCAGCGCTTCGAAATCGTAATACGCCGGCATTTCCGCCGAGACGACGCCGACGATGTATTCCTCGAGGTCCATGTCAACAAGCTTGTCCGCCCGATGGTCGTAGACCTTGATCGTCGTCGTTTCCGTCCAGTCGAAGTACGCGTACAGATCGAGGATCGTCGGCGCGGGCGTCTCAATTGCGATCTCCCCCGCTTCCGCATTCGGCCGGCAGGATTCCGCTTTGATCTCCCTGCCGCTGAGCACCATGCGCATCAAAAGAAAAAGCAGCACGGAAAGCGCCAGCAGCACGACCGAGAGCGTGATCACAATCACGGGATTCTGTTTCTGTTTCTTCCTTCTGTTCATAGTTTATATTATAGTATCTGTGTACGGAAAATACCAGTTATTTTTACTTGTACCGTCTGTTCACTTCGTAATATCGTCCGTTGCAGATTGATTTATCCGATTGTCTATGATATATTTTAATTACAAAAACATAAGCAGGAGTGATAGTCATGAACCGGACCCGTCATCTGAAAAAAGGCGTTTGCATATCCGTCTGTCTTCTCATGTTTATCGCGTGTATTTCGTGCGGTCCGACGGACCCCGCGAGCAGTCCGCAGGGAGAGCCTCCGGTCGAAACGCAGCAGCCGGTTGAAGCGGAACAGTCGACAACTGCGCCGGACGAGGTCGTGTCGGCGGAAGCAACGGTTGAACCGGAACAGCCGACCGAAGCCCCGTCTCCGACGCCTGTTGCCCCGTCGCTGGACGAATGGATCGAACGGGCGAAGGGACGGGACGTGTACTGCGATGCCGGCACCCCGACCGAAACGCTCGGCGAGGAAGGCGATTTCTTTTATTATGAGAATACGACGCAGCTTTTCTTCAAACAGGACGGAAAATGGATCTTGTGCGGCAGCCTGGAAAACGGGGGCTGGCATCTTGTGCGCTATCAGATCGACGGCGTCGAACTCCCGCCCGAATATGTACGGGACGGCGAACCGCTGATCGACCTGCCGGTCGCGCCAGAAACCGGCAAGCATTTTTCCGGCTGGTACAACGCATCCACCGGAGAGCAGTGGGACTTCACGCAGCCAGCGCCGTCCGGGGCGGTTACGCTGTGCGGTTAATCACTGAGCGAACCGGAGCCGGTCTCGCCCCTTCTGACCGTTGAACCGATCCGGCTTCCCGCCTTCCGTTCCGCCGGAACGAACGGGCTGCTCGTTGTTTTCGTCAGTTTTACGGACGGTTATGCATACGATGAAGCGAAGCTTCGGGATATGTTCGAGGGCGATTATCCGCAGTCCGAAAGCTTTGGGTCCGTCGCCACATATTTCAAGTACGCTTCCTACGGCAAAACAGATTTTGACGTGCAGTACTACTGCTACGATACCGGCATGACCTCCAAGCAGGGATACGATTATGTACAGAATACGTATTACGATTTGCTGCTCAAGGCGTTCGACCAAATCCGCAAAAGTCATCCCGAACGCACGCGCGCCGCAGACAAGGACAACAACGGACAGGTCGATATGGTCGTATTTCTCAGCGGGGAGGACCCGAATAAGACGGTCGGCGACGGAGAGCAGTATTATGTATACGGCGGGGCGATGAGCTATGCACAGATGAAACCTGATCCGGACAATCCGACGATGTTCCGGTTTGTCCGCATGGCATACGATTCGGTCTGCCGGCCGGCGGAACCCGCCTCTCAAAGTTCCGGCCCGCGCATACTCATCCATGAGCTGAGCCACGGCTTCGGCGTTGAAGACTATTACGATTCTTATCCCTATAACGACGAGTTTGTCAGCCCGCTCGGCGGATTTGACATGCAGGAGGATGATTTCGCCGGCTGGAATGCCTATTCCCGTTTTTTGTGCGGATGGACGACGCCGTATGTGATCACGCCCGACATCAACGAGATCACTCTGCGGATCGGCTGTTCCGGAGACTGTCCGGACGCCGTGCTCATACCGACCTCGAACGGCTGGAACGGCACGCCGTTTGACGAATACCTGCTGCTTGAAGTGCTTGCGCCGGTCGGCGCAAGCGGATTCGACTGGCCGTTCATTTCCACCCTGATCGCATCCGTGACCAACAGCGGCACCGGCTTTGACGGCGGCGTGCGCATCCTGCACGTCGACGCACGCCTTGTGGAGGCGGCATGGAACAGCCGGGGCGGTCGGGATTATTCCGCCGTGAATACCTATGAAGACATCCTGCGCGTGTTGGAATCGCCGGATTTCTATCACGGAACCGAGCTGTGGTGCGCGAACTACAATACCAACGGTGTGGAACCGTATCTTCCGGAATTCTCCCGGTTCTGGCACCTGCTCGATCTGATCCCGCGCGACGGCTCGGACCGGTTCCGCTTCTGTCACCCGACGCCCCAGACCATCTTCGCCATGCTGCACTGCAACGATCTGTATGTCGGGGGCGATACCTTCAGTATGGAGCGCTGCAGCGACGCGTTCCCCGAAGGCATGCGTATGAACAACGGCGGCACGATGGACTATGCCGTGCACGTCGACGTGTACGATCCCGTGAAGCATGAGGCGATCCTGACAATCACGCGCGTTTCGCCGTGACCGGTTCGGGGAGAAATGCGTTCCCCCGTTGCAATCCCGATTCCTTCCGTGTTATAATGCATACATGAATATTCGTTTTTCGCCGGAAGCGGCGCGGCGCGAACTGACGCCGGTCGACAATCTGTTTCTTCTCGAGTACATGCCCGAAGCGGACGGCATGTTTGTGAAAGTATACCTGTTTGGACTGATGCAATGCTATCATCCCTCGCTTTCCGACGCGGACATGGGCGACGCGCTCGGTTTAAGCGACGCGCAGATCCGCTGCGCGTTCGTGTACTGGCAGGCGAAGGGGCTGGTGCGCATCCGCAGCGACGAACCGCTGACCGTGGAGTATCTCCTGACCGAGCAGCCCGCCGTGACAACGGCGACGCCGGTGAAGTACCGCCGGTTCATCGAATCGCTCAACGCGCTTTTGTCCCCGCGCTCGCTCGATCTTCGGGAGATGAAGGTGATGTACGACTGCATCGAGCTTTACGGTCTCGAGGAGGGCGCGGTGCTTTCGCTTGTCGCGTACTGCATCGAATTGAAGGGCAAGCGCGTTTCCGCAAACTATATCCTGACCGTTGCGCAGGAGTGGAGCGAACAGGGCGTCAAAACACAGGCCGCCGCCGAACAATACGTTGCGGACTACCGCGTGCAGAAGCACGGCGCGGCGGAGGTTTTGCGCCGTTGGAACAAGCGCCGGCCGCCGACCGTCGACGAAATGGCGCTGTACGACCGCTGGACAAACGAGCTCGGCTTCGACGCCGAAACGATCCTTGCCGCCGCTTCGCGCATGACGGACGTTGCCTCGCCGACGTTTGCGATCCTTTCCGATCGTCTTTCCGAGATGAAGGAAAACAAGGTCACAAACGTGGAGGCGATGGACGCCGCCGAGCAACAGCAGAGCGCGGACCGCGAGTTTGCGCGGTTGGTTTATGCACGGCTCGGAAAGATCGGCACGCCGGACAAGACGACGATCGCGCAGCTTCGCATGTTCCGCGAGGAAAAGGGCATTTCGCGCGAGGCGATCCTGCTTGCCGCCGACGAGTGCGCCGGCGCGGAGCGCGCGCTCGGACTTTTGAAAAAAATGCTGTCCGAATGGGCGGACGCGCATATCGAAACCGTCGCGCAGGCGGAAGAAGCGCTGAAAAAACCGAAAGCGGCGCCCGCCAAAAAGAAGAAAAAGAACGCCGCGCTGCTCTATGAACAGACGCCGATCTCCGAGGACGATTTCAATCAGCTGGTCGTGGACCTGAACGAGGACGTATGACGAACGAATTAAAGCGCTATTACAGCGATCTCAGGGACAAAAACTACCGCCTGTGGCAGGCGCGCGTCGCGGAATGCGAAGCGAAGGATCCGCGCTTCCGCGCGCTCAACGAGGAGCCCGGGCGCGTCATGCAGCAGGCGGCCGCAGGCAAGCTCTCCTATGCCGCCGCGAAGTCACGCCTCGGTCAGATCGAAGCGGAACGCAGGAACCTTCTGATCTCCCTGGGCTACAAATCAGATTACCTTGACAGGATCTATACCTGTCCGCTGTGCCATGACACCGGCGAGGTCGTCGACACGGGCAAGCTCTGTTCCTGCGCCATGAAAAAGCAGCAGGAACTGATGCGCTCGGCGTCGCGCATCAACGACCGCGAGGTCTTTTCGAATTTCAACGAAGCAATTTATCCGAACGACGAACAAAAAAAACAGGGACTCGGCATGAAGCGCTTTTGCGAACGGTACGTTGCCGCGCTTCCGAAGCCCGAAAAGCCGAACATGCTCATTCTCGGGCAAAGCGGGCTCGGCAAAAGCTTTTTCGGTAACGCGATCGCCTACGCCGCGATCGACAAGGGCGTCCGCACGCTGAAGGCGACGGCATATCAATGCATTCAGGACATTCTGAATGCATTGGAATCGCGCGAGGACGCGATTAAAACGTATCTTTCCGCTGAGCTTCTGATCCTCGACGATCTCGGCACCGAACCGATGGTGCCGAACATCACGGTCGAAACGATCTTCCGCATTCTGAATGAACGCGCCGCGTTTCTGCTTCCGACGGTGCTCATCAGCAACCTCGACCGCGAGGGGCTGTTTGAGCGCTACGGCGAGCGTGTAGCAAGCCGCATGATGGATGCCGCGCTGACCTCGATCGTCATTCTTCGCGGGGACAATCTCCGCACGAGGACGCGCTGATGCTGTACCTTGTCGCAACGCCCATCGGCAACCTCGGCGATCTCAGCCCGCGGGCAATCGAGGTTCTGTCCGCGGTCGACGTGATCTACTGCGAGGACACGCGCCATACGGGGATTCTTCTGAACCATTTCAACATCAAAAAGCCGACCCGCTCGCTGCATACACATAACGAGCGCGAACGCACCGACGAAGTCGTCGCCGTTTTGAAGGACGGGCGCGACGTCGCCTATGTATCCGACGCGGGCATGCCGGGCGTTTCCGATCCCGGCGCCATGCTTGTGGCAGCGTGTCAGAAGGAAGGTCTTCCGCACACCGTCATCCCGGGTCCGAGCGCCGCGGTCATCGCTGCCGTTCTCTCGGGACTTCCCGCGCAGCCGTTCAGCTTTTTCGGCTTTCTCCCGCGCGAATCGAAGCCGCGCCGCGAAACGCTTGACGCGGTCGCAAAGCTCGATCATCAGGTCATTCTCTACGAAAGCCCGCACCGTGTGCAGGCAACGCTTACGGACCTGCTGGACCGCTTCGGCGACGGACCTGCCGCCGTTTTACGCGAACTTACCAAGAAATTCGAAACCGTCGTAACAGGTTCTCTTTCCGAGCTGATCGAGCGATTCTCGGAGGAGCCGAAGGGCGAATGCGTGATCTGCTTTATCCCGGGGCACAAGGCGGAAGAAGCCGCGCCGGATCTCGACACGCTGCTGCTCGATCTATTGAAGACCGAATCGGTAAAGGACGCCGCGGCGATCGCCGCCGAGCGCCT